>CAMAXB010000193.1 GCA_945862035.1 Opitutus sp. GAS368 | reverse complement strand
ATCGTGGCGTAGGCCGGCAGCTTCACGGTCGGGTCGAGATGCACGAAGCCCTCAATGTGCACGCCCGGCGGGACCTTGGGCAGCGGCACATCAAAGCGATGCGCGGCCAGCGCGGGCCCGATGCGCTTCAACCACTCCCACGGGGCGACGTCGGCGGGAAAATGCGCGGCAAAGGTCGCCAGCGACGGGGGCAGGTCGAAGAAATCGGCAGCTTTCACGGCCTCAGTCTTCGGTGATTCCGACCCATAGTTCCACGCTATTTATGCACAAGTCCCAAATCAGGATCAACAGGCAGGGAACCACTTAACCACTACCGTTAAAGTCGGATTTCTCGGGGACCGAGGGTCGAACTGGATTCGATCCGCCCACATGAAACGCAAAAGGCCCCCGGCGTGACGCCGGGAGCCTTGAATGCAGGAGGGGCGGAGCACTGAAGCTTACTTCTTGAACATCGGCCCCTTCGGGTCGTTGAGGGAGAGGATGTAGGCGGACAGGTCGGCGATCTGATCCTCGGTGAGGTTGTTGATCATGCCGGGGGGCATCATCGAGGTGGCCGAGTCCTCCATCGAGACGATCTTGTCGCGCGGGACCTGCGTGATGGCGGTGTAGTCGAACATGTTCGTTGAGACACTGATCGTGTCCGCCGAGGCGTTCGCCACGCGGCCGGTGACCACGTTGCCATCGTCCAGCTTGAACTCAGTCGCCGCGAACTGGTCGCTGATGACCTTGCTCGGCTCGAGGATGCTTTCCATCAAGTCCCGGAGGGTGTAGCGGCCGCCCGAGCCGGTTAGCTCGGGTCCGACGGCCCCCCCCTCCGCGCCGAAGCCGTGACAGACCGCACAGGCGACCTCGCCATACAGACGGCGGCCTGCCTCGAAGTCGCGACCACCGGCCTTGAGCTTGGCCTCGATGACCGGCGTCAGGTCAGACACCGTGTAGTCCTTGACGAACGGGCGGTCCACGACGCGTTGCAGCGGCGAGACCTGCGTCGGCGTGATCGCAATCACATCCTTCAGCGCCAACTTTTCGGCCTCGGTGAAGGTCTCGAGGGCGGCGGTGCGAATGGCGACGATCGAGCGGAGGAAGACGTTACCGCCGCGGTAGTTCGCATAGGCGTGAATGAACCAGCGCAGGTATTCCTCGCGCAGCGCATTCGTCCAGCCGGCCTTCTGCAGGCGGAGCTGCAGGGCCAGATCGATCTGCTCCTGCTGGGTCGGCGCGGTGCTCAGGGCGGCGACCAGCTTGGGGGTGGCCTCCGGGGACTCGAGGTAGACGAGGAGTCGCGCAAGGAGGGCATTGATTTCCTTGGTCCGGGCGGGGAAAACACCGTTGAACTTCGCGGCGAGGCGTCGGCGGTCCTCTTCCGAAGGCCGGCCGGTCCGGGTGAAGACAAGGGTGTAGGCGCGGGCCAAGTCCACTTGGTCGGCCTCGCTCAGACCGCTCCAATTGAGCTTGTCGAGGGCGGCCAGCATGCGGGCCTGAAGCACGGGGTTCGGCACCGGGGCGGTCTGCGGCTTGAGCGAGGCACCCATCGTGCTGGCGCGCGCCAGGGCCGCGATGGCCGCGATCACCGTGCGGGGTTCCGTCTCGCGGAGCGCACGTTCACGCCAGCCCGCGACATCCTGCCACTCCAGCGCGATGCGTGCGGCATATCGAACCGCGCGATCCTGGCTGGAAAGCTGGCCCCAGGCGCTGTCGACGGCGCTTTCGTGCTGCACGCCGTGGAAGGACTCCAGGCGGTGGCGGAGCTGGCGCTCGGCCAGGCCGCGGGTCTCGGGTGCGGCCGGAGCGGTCGACTCGGTGCCGACGTAGGTGACGCGATACAGCGCCGAATGGGTCGAGCGGCCGCCGACGGTGAGGTACATCGCACCATCGTACGGACTGATCACCACATCGCTGACCGGGAAGGGCGAACCGGCGACGAATTCCTCCGCCACGCCCGTGTAGGTCGCACCGGAAGGCGTCAGATGGACCGCGTAGAGTTTGCCCCAGCTCCAGTCGGAGATGTAGAACGCGCGCTGGTACTTGGTGGGGAACTTAGCGCCCGTGCCGAAAATCGAGCCGGTCGGGGAACCCGAGCCGATGTTCACGACCTCGCCAAAGCTGTCGAAGTAGTACGCGGGCCACTTGTTGGTGATCGGCCGCCAGCCGAAATCGGCGCCGCTGATGAGGTGGTTCACGCGCGTCGGGCGATACCAGGGCGTGCCGATATCCCACTCCATGTCGGCGTCGTAGGTGAAGAGCTCACCCTCGGCGTTGAAGGACACGTCGTAGGGATTGCGGAAGCCAAAATTCATCAGTTCCCAGTGCCGGCCCTCGGGGTCGGTCTTGACCACGTAGCCACCGTTGGGCTGCTGGCCGTCGGAGAAGCCCATCAGATTCGGCAGCAGATTGTCATGGTTGACGTTGGCCGGGTGCGTGGAGGAGTCGAGCTGCGTCAGGTAGCTGGCGTTGCCCACGGTGAGGAAGAGCGACTGGCCATCGGGTGACAGCGTGATCGAGTGTACGCCGTGCTCGCCGGTGCCCGAGAGATTACGGATGACGCGCACGTCGTCATACTTGTCGTCGCCGTCCGTGTCGCGCACACGGTAGAGACCCTGGGTGCCGCGCTCGGTCGTCATCACGTAGAGGCTGTTGAAGGCGTAAAGCAGGCCGTGGGCGCCGCCGAGATCGATCTCGATGGGCTCGACCTTGACCTCGGCGGTGCTACCGGCCGGCGGCAGGGTGACGCGGTAAAGGCCGGACGTCTGGTCGCTGACAATGAGGCGGCCCTTATCATCAATTGTCAGGGCAATCCACGAGCCGTAGGCAGCGCGAGGAACCGTGTACAGCAGTTCGGCCTTAAAACCCTGCGCCACGCGCAGGTTGCCGACGGCCGAAGGGTTGGCGACGGACGTCTGCGCCGAAAGGGGGGCGGCGACCACGAGGAACAACGCTGCGGGCGCGAGCCCACGGCGAAGCTGGCCGGAGATGCACTTGATCATGGGATTTGAGAAGGGGCGTTGAGACTGAAAAGGAGGCTGCCCGGCGGGATCAGAGGCCCCCGCGGCCGCCGGTCATGCCAGAGGCGAGGGTCTGAACCTGGTCGGCATTGAGGCGATAAGGGGACGATGCCTGGAACTTGGCGAATTCCGCGGCGCGAACTTCGGCGAGCTCGGTTTCAGCGGCGCCCAAGGCAGTGACCCGCTGCGTGAGGCCGGCGGCATCACCGGTGCCTTGGTAGAGGTGGACGTAGACGGCCCGCTTGGCATCCATCGCACCACGGATCGCAGCGCGAACCGCAGGAATCTCGTTGAGGCGCGTGACCTCGGTTTGCTGGATGTCGCTGAGGGAAACGACCACCGGGCCCTGATTTCCGCCCGTACCGCGACCGACATTCAGGGCGGCAAAACCGTCGCCTGTGTTGGCCGCCTGGCCGACCGCCGGCGGGCCAACCCGTCCACGGCCGCCACCCGCGCTGCCGATCGTGCGGCGGCGCCCACCCTCGGGGCGAACGGCCTGCCAGACGAGAACGCCGGCCTGCTCCCGGTTCAGCTTGTCCGGAGAACCCTGGATCTTGGCATAGGCATCCGCGCGCGCGGTAACCAGAGCCTGCTCAGCTGACTGCAGGGCCCGAGCCTTTTCGCGGATCGTCACCGTGTTCGCGGGTTCCGAGAAAACGGCGAACGTCAGGTTCGCCCGGGCCGTTGCCACGGCCGCTTCCTGTTCGACCAAGGCGTTTTCAAATTGGGCAATGGCCGCATGCTGAGCCGCCGTCGCACTCTTGAGGCTGAAGTGGGAACCGACGCCGTTGGCGACGGTGGGAACTTGCGAGAAAAGCGCGGTCGACCCGAGCAGCAGACCGGTAAGGAACAGAACGGGCGAGGATCGACGAGACATGGGAGCAGGGATCATGGGGCTTGAAAGGGAACGGGGCAAAAAGAGGGCGGCCTGCACGCGACCGCCCGAGGACATCGGCCGCCGCGCTTCGGGGGTGCGGACCGGGAAGAGTAAAGGACAAGGGCGCACGCCGCGAAAAGGGCGAACCCCAAGGGTAAAAGCAGCACCGGGAAAATACTGCACGTTTTTGGGAGATGGAAGGCTGAAAGTTCCGACCCGAAAATGCGCCGGCCCGTTCGGGGACCGCGGCCGGATCCCGGGCCGGTTTCACGAGGCAACAGCCACGTCCCGACTTGACCGTCATCCGGCCCCAAGGGGCAGCCAACCCGCGAAGACCGATGAGGATGGAAGCAGGGGATGATCAACGGGGCAAAAGATGCCGAGGCGGAGCCGGGTGACCGCAAGAGGCGGAGGACGCGGAAACCCGCTCGCGCGCGAAGGCCAGGGCCGGCCAGCAGAATCATTGACCCTCAGCCTGAATTCATCCGCCATGGCCCCGCGTGGCCCCACGCCCACCTGTTTTGCCCATGAGAGGCCTGCTCCCCTACCTCGACCTCACGCTGCGGCTTCACTTCCGCCAGAAGCTGGCCCTGTTCTACAGCTTCCTGTTTCCCCTGATTTTCCTCGGGGCCTTTCGGGCTCTGTACCGATGGGAAACCGTACCACTCGCGCGGCATGTGGGCGAACTTCTGACCGTGGTCGTGCTCAGCGGGGCCTGCCTGGGGCTGCCCGTAATCCTGGTGTCAGAGCGCGAGCGTGGCGTTTGGCGCCGCTACCGGCTCGCGCCCGGAGCCACCTCGACCCTCGTCACGGGCATGATCCTTGCCCGCTTCGTGCTGCTCGTCGCCTCGGCCGTGCTCCTGCTCGCACTCGCCGTGAGCGTCGGCATGCCCTTCCCTGATCATCCGCTGCAGCTCGCGATCGGATTCACGCTCGTGGCCTTTACGTTCTCCGGGCTCGGCCTGCTGCTCGCCATGATCGCCAACAGTGTTCCCGCCGCACAGGCCCTCGGCCAATGCGTCTTTCTGCCCATGCTGGTGTTTGGCGGGGTCGTGGTGCAGGTTGCCTCCCTACCCGCCTGGGCCCAGCAGTTGTCGACCTTTCTGCCCGGGGGCTATGCGGTCGACCTGCTCCAGGCCTGTGCCAACGGGGACGGCCTCGCCTCCGAGGGGTTCGCCCTGCTAGCCCTGCTCGGCGTCGGCGCTGCCGCCTACGCCTCCGCCCTGCGGATGTTCCGCTGGGACAGTCCGGCCCGACGTGAGTCCGGGCGCGGCGTGGCCTGGGTTGGCGTCACGGTCCTCGCATTAGCCCTAGTCGGCCTGATCGCCAACCGCGACGCGGATCGGCGCCCCGTCGGGCCCTCGGCCGCCCTCGCCAAGGCCCTGACCGAAACCCCCGCACTGATCGTAGCCCCGCCGCGCCCCTTCCCCGCGGCGGCACCCGAGCCCGATCTGCCCGGGCCGACCGTTCCGTCGGCGATGGTCGCCGCCCCGGCAGGCGTCCCGCCCCGGACCTGGCAGGACCTCACGCCCACCGAGTTGGAGGCGATCGACCTCGTGTTGCCGCCCGATGAGGGCGTGATCGCACCAATGCCCCTGCCCGGCGAAACCCCCGACGCCGATACGGTCGCCTGGCTCGACTACATCCGGCCGAAGCTCCCGACCTGGGAGTCGGGCCAAGTCAACGACCCGGTGCAGCGCGTGCGCAATTTCCTTTATGCGGCCGCCGTACCGGATGTGGTCCAGATGGACCCGTTTGAGCGCTTCTTTCCGCCCATGATTCTCGATCACCTGATCGCCACGACGCCCCACGAGGACTTGCGGCGGATTCTGGGCTGGATCGTGCTCAATCCGGTGCACGGCAGCCTGGCCGCCGCCGACAACGTCCTCGCGCTCGGCATCGAGGTTCGGACCGGCGAATTTGACGCGGTGCGTGAGCGGGCGCGCTACTACGCAATGAAGTTTCTCCTGCGCACGGCGGCGCCGCCCCCGCCTTAAACTCAACCCTGACTCCCCAACCATGAAATCACTGATGTCCGTCTGGATCCTTGCCCTGCTGACCGTCTCTCCTGCATCCGCCCAAACAGCGGAGAGCCCACACGACGCATTCTGGAACCAATTGGTCGCCCTGTGCGGGCAGGCCTTTGAG
>CAMAXB010000192.1 GCA_945862035.1 Opitutus sp. GAS368 | reverse complement strand
CGAGTGTCACGCAATACGTGACACATCGCCGGAGTCTCCGGCGGTTCACGATCACGACCATGCGCCGGATGACTGGTTTACGCGCCTCTATCACAAGGTGATGGAGCCGCTGCTCGACCATGCCCGCTGGCGCTGGATCTTCCTCGCGTCCATTGTGGGCCTGCTGCTCGCCGCGATAGGCCTGGTCGGCTTCGGGGCGGTGGAGGTCAAGATGCTGCCCTTCGACAACAAGTCGGAGTTCCAGGTCGTGATTAACACGCCCGAGGGCACCACGCTGGAGCAGACCACCCGCATTGCCCGCGAAATGGCCTCCGCTATTCGCGGCGAGCCCGAGGTCCGCGACATCCAGATCTATGCCGGCACCGCCGCGCCCTTCAATTTCAACGGACTCGTGCGGCACTACTTCATGCGCCGCGGGCCCAATGTCGCCGACCTGCAGGTCAATCTCATCGGCAAGGACGAGCGCACGGACCAGAGCCACGCGATCGCGAAGCGGATCCGCCCGATTGTCACCGCCATCGCCGAGCGCCACGGCGCAGTCGTCGCCGTGGCCGAGGTGCCGCCCGGCCCGCCCGTGCTGCAATCGCTGGTGGTGGAAATCTATGGCCCCGATGAAACCCAGCGCATCGCCCTTGCCGGCGAGGTGCGTGCGATCATGGCACGCACCACCGGCGTGGTGGACCTCGACTGGTATGTCGACGATCCGCAGCCCCGCGTACGCTACGTGGTCGATGAGGAGAAGGCCGCACACCACGGGATCAGCGAGGCCGACATCGTCGCCCTGCTCGGTCTCGGGGCGCAGGGCCGCGCCGTCGACCTGCTTCACCTGCCCGCGGAACGCGAGGATGTGACGATCCGCGTCGAACTGCCCGCGGAAGCCCGCCACGACCCCGCGGCCCTGCTTGCCCTTCAGGTCGCCGGGGCCAACGGCCAGCTCATCCCCCTGTCCGAGCTCGTCCACCTCGAACGCGACACCAGCGAGCGCAGCCTCTATCGTAAAAACCTGAAGCCCGTGACCTATGTCACCGCCGACGTCGCCGGCGCCGTCGAGAGCCCTGCCTATGCGCTCCTCGCGATGAACCGCGAGATCGCCAAGATTGATGCGCGCCGGTTTGGCGGCGACGAGGCCCACCTGCAGGTGCTCAATCTCGACCTGCCGGACGACGACACGCGTCCCGCCATGAAGTGGGATGGCGAGTGGCACATTACGCTGGAGGTCTTCCGCGATCTCGGCCTCGCGTTCGCCGCGGTGCTCGGGCTGATCGCCATGCTCATGGTCGGCTGGTTCCGCAGCTATGTCACTCCGCTGGTCGTCATGGCCGCGATCCCGTTCTCCCTGATCGGCATCCTGCCCGGCCACTGGGCGATGGGCGCGTTCTTCACCGCGACATCCATGATCGGCTTCATGGCCGGCGCCGGCATCGTGGTTCGCAACTCGATCATCCTCGTCGATTTCATCGAGCTCCGCCGCGCGCATGGGCTGTCCCTGCGCGACGCGGTGGTCGAGGCCGGCGCGGTGCGCTTCCGGCCCATGCTGCTAACCGCCCTCGCCGTCGTGGTGGGTGCGAGTGTGATTCTCGCTGATCCGATTTTCCAGGGCCTGGCCATCAGCCTCATGGCGGGCGAAATCGCCTCCCTGCTCATCAGCCGCCTGGCCGTGCCGGTCCTCTACTACATGGCCAACGAGCGGGCCGAATCAAAGGCCTGATCCCCGTCACCCGATCTTCCCTGCATGAACTCATCCGACATCATTGCGCTCGCCGCCGGCGTGCTGCTCATCGGCTGGATCCTTTACACCCGGCGCCCGCGCGTCCCGCTGGACGAGGCCCAAGCCGCGATCAAATCCGGCGCGGCGGTCCTGATCGACGTCCGCGAGCCGGCGGAGTGGCGCGGCGGCATGGCCGCCGAGGCCCACGGCCTGCCCCTCAGCGATCTCAGCGGCGATCGCACGACCTGGAAGCCTTTCCTTGGGGCTCATCCGAAACGACGCTTTTTCCTGTACTGTCAGTCCGGCGCCCGTTCCTCGCTCGCCGCCCGCCGGCTGCAGCGCGAGGGAATTGACGCCGTCAATGTCGGTTCCTTCCGCGCGTGGCGACGGTCCGGCTGGCCAGTCAAAATCTGACCAGCCTTGACCAGTCCATGCGCAGCGATCGCCCGATTCGTTCTGCTAAGATCAACCCGAATTCCAAAGTCCCCTCCCCACCCATGAAAACCAATGTTGGCGGTATCGACCGCGCCCTCCGCATCGTCCTCGGCCTCGCCATCATCGGTGCCGGCATTTACCTCAAGTCCTTCTGGGGCTTGATCGGCCTCGTCCCCCTCTTAACCGCGACCTTGCGCTTCTGCCCGCTCTACGCGCCCCTCGGGCTGAGTACCTGCACGCTCGATCGCAAGTGAACGCCAGCCGGCCGGACCGATCGGACCAGCTCCGACCGGGTTTAGCCAGAGCTGCACACCCACGCCGGATTCCCGTTCAGGGCTTCCACCTGAGCAGCCGATCGGCGTGGATCAGGCAGATGCAATGGCTGCCGTCGATCGTGGGGAGCCACTGCAGCTTCAGCGTCTTGAATTCGCGGTTCATCGCCTTCTGCAGCGCCCCGACCTCGAGCACGACCAGGCCGTGAGGTGCCAGCCGCTCACGCGCCTGCACCAGCAGCCGGCGGATGATGTCGAGCCCATCG
Organism: Opitutus sp. GAS368; assembly: GCA_945862035.1. GTDB lineage: Bacteria > Verrucomicrobiota > Verrucomicrobiia > Opitutales > Opitutaceae > CAMAXB01. The sequence goes on along the minus strand of CAMAXB010000192.1, from coordinate 3,351 downwards.
GCGCCGCCATCCAGCGCCAGCCGGGGCTCCTGCTTGAACTCCTCCGGCAGATCGTCGCACACCGCACTGGGCTCATAGGGCGGATTGCTCAGGATGAGATCATAGGTCACCTTCGGCACCTGCGCAAAAACGTCGCTGCCGTGCAGCGTGATGCGCCGGCCCAGGCGGTGGCCCTTCACATTGATCGCCGCCACCGCCAGCGCGTCGGGCGAGAGATCAATAGCATCCACCTTCGCCCGCGGGAACTGGTGCGCCAGCAGGATCGCCAGACAGCCGGAGCCCGTGCAGACGTCGACCGCGCGCGTCACCTCGACGCCTGCGGGCAGATGGGCCGCCAACAGCGGGATGATTTCGAGAAAATAGCTGCGCGGGATGATCACCCGCTCGTCCACATAGAAGGCGTGGTCTCCGAGGAAGGCCTCGCGAGTCAGGTAGGCGGCGGGGGTGCGGTCGACGACCCGCTGGTGCAGGACCTTTCGCAGCGCGATCCGCTGAGCGGGTGCAAGGGGCTGGTCCAGCACGGCCGGATCACTGTCGAGCGGCCAGTCGAGCGTGCGGAGCAAGAGGTAGAGCGCCTCGTCGTGGGCGGTCGTCGCCACCTGACCCAGCGCCAAACCGGCCTGCGCATAAACCTTTTCGGCAAACACGATCCAAGCCCGCAGCGTCGCCAGCTGGGCGGTCACTGGCAGCGCCGCAGGCCGCGGGCTCTTGTCGCGGCGCGCCTTCATCAGATCAGCGCGGAGTAGATGACGAAGAAGGGATACGAGCAAACCTGGATCGCGATGCCCAAAGCCGCCCGGATCGGCGGCAGGTTGATGCCCACCATGAGGATCAGGAAACTCCAACGCGACAAGTTGATGAACGTCTCCTCACTCATGCCCACCGCGTGCCGCATGACCCGGGAGCCGTCGAGCGGGGGGAGCGGGATCATGTTGAAAACCGCGAGCGCCACGTTGAGGCCGATGAGAAGCCTGAACAGCTCCAAGGTATTGGGATCGGCCCGGTAAACGAGCCCGCCGACCGCGGCCGAGAGCAGCGCGAGCACGAGATTCGAGAAGGGGCCGGCCAGCGTCGTGATGATGTCATCGCGTTTCTTGTGCTTGAAATTGGCGTGATTGACCATGACCGGCTTGCCCCAGCCAAAGAAGAAACTCCCCCCGAGGATGAAGATGCAGACGAGAGGAAAAATCACGGTTCCCAACAGATCCATGTGGGCGACGGGGTTGAGCGTCACGCGGCCCTGCAGCCGCGGCGTGTCGTCGCCGAGGCGGTCCGCCGTAAACGCATGCGCCCACTCGTGGATGCTCAGGCTCGCGACCAGCACGATGTAGAGAATGAGTCCCTGGCGGAGTTCCGCCGGACCGATACCGAGAAAGTCCATATCCGCTACTTCTCGCCCGCCGCCGGCAGTTGCGCAATCAGCTTTTGCTTCTGCACCGCCAGCCGGTCGTCGGTGACGGTGGCAAGCGCCACCCGCGCCTCGTCCGCCTTGTTCTGGCGGAGCAGGACGTTCGCCTCGTGCAGGCGGACGGTCTGTTGCTCGATCGGGGCCGTCAACCGGGCACCCAGCGCCTGCCAGCTGGCCAGGGCGGCGGCCCAGTCCGGGTTTTCCAGATCATAGTGCGCCTCGCAATAACGATAGCCAAAGGGGATGTTCTCCGGCGCCAGCTCTGCGGCGAGCCGGAAGGCGTCGAGCATCGCCCGGTCGAGCGCGGCCCGCGACCACTCGCCACTCTTCAGGAAGTCGTCCCGCGCCGCCGACAGCAGCGTCCCGATCTGGAAATGGTAAAGGGGTTCCTTCGGCTCAAGCCGCGTCGCCGCGAGGTAGTAGTTGATCGCCTCCAGCGGACGCCCCTCCTCGGCGAGGTAGTTGCCGAGCTGGTTCTTCACCAGCGGGAGATCGGAATCGAGCTGATTGGCCCGCACCAACAGGGCCGCTGCGCGCCGCCGCTCGTCAATCAGCGGATTGCCGAGGAGCATCGCGTAACTGGCATAGCCCGCCGCCACGTCCGGGTACTTCCTGAGGTAATCCTCGTACTCAAAGACGAGCCGCTGCAGCGGTTCGCGCACGTCCTCGACCTCCACCGCGTCCTCCGCCGCCGCCGCCCGCGTCAACAGCACCCGCTGGCGATCCACCAGCCGCTTCAGGTCACGCGTCGCCGGGTCCTCCTGCGCCGCCAACGGTGGTACCGCGGCCGCCAGGACCAGGATCGAGAGCAGGGTCAGCAGAAACTTCATGGAAGGGAATCCGACAGCCTTGCCCGCCCAAGGTGCCGGGGCAATCCGTCTGTGCAGCGGGACACGCAGCCCTCGCCCGCTCGGCCACAAAATCGGCGGCTTCACATTCGTTACCTATTGCAGTTGAGCAACATCGTGACTCACTCGCCACTTCCGATGTGCTCACGCTACCTGATCGCCGAAGAACACCTGCGCGCCATCCTCGTCCGTCTCGGGGTTCCCCTGCCATCCGCTTTTCCACGCACGCGCTACAATGTTCCGCCGGGCCGGCCGATTCCGGCCGTGCGCGCCACGCCAGCCCGGGCGGACGGTCTCGCGGGCCCCGTGCTCACTTCGCTCCACTGGGGTCTGGTGCCTTCGTGGGCACGCACCGACGAGAGCCCGATTTTCAACGCCCGGGCGGAGTCCCTCGCGGAAAAACCCTCGTTCCGGGACGCGTTGCGCCGCCGGCGCTGCCTCATCCCCGCGAGCGGCTTCTATGAATGGAAGGCGATTGGGCCGGCCCGCCAGCCATGGCTGTTCCGCCGCCCCGCGGGCGAGCCGTTCGCGCTGGCCGGACTCTGGGACACCTGGACTGCGCCCGATGGCTCCCGTCGCGAATCCTGCACCGTCATCACCACAGCGCCCAACGCGCTGATGGCCCCGATCCATCACCGCATGCCCGTGATGCTGGGCGAGGATCACTGGGAGGCGTGGCTAGACCCCGCCCGCACAGAGCCCGCCCAGCTCGCCGCCCTGCTCGAACCCTGGCCGGCGGAAGGCCTCAGGGCGACGGCCGTGACCCGACGCGTCAACAAGGTCGACTTCGACGAGCCCGCCTGCCTCGAACCCGACACCTCAGCGGAGGCCCCGCGGGCCGAGGACCAGCTCGGACTGGGGTTCTGAATTGCGGAATGCGGATTGCGGAGGCGGGTGAGTTCGACCTCCGCGATCACCGCCCGAAATCGAAATTCGAAATTCCCCATTCGAAAATCAAAAATCGCCTCACCCGACCGGCAGGGTGACCACCACCCTTAGGCCACGCCGGTCAGCCCGGTTCTCGGCTCGAATCGTGCCGCCGTGCAGATCCACGATCCCCTTGCAGATGGCCAGTCCCAGCCCGTGCCCGGGACG
>CAMAXB010000191.1 GCA_945862035.1 Opitutus sp. GAS368 | reverse complement strand
ATATTCCCGCCGCGCACTGCGCCGCCCATGACCAGCTGGTTACCGCCCCAGGCGTGGTCGGAGCCGTTGCCATTTGAGCGGAGGGTGCGGCCGAACTCCGACGCGCTAAACAACGTCACATTGTTGCGCAGGCCGAGTTCGCCCAGCGCAGTCCAGAAGAAGCCGAGCGCTTGGCTCACCGTACGGAGCATGGTCACCTGGTTCTCCAGCACCTCATCGTGGTGATCCCAGCCGCCCAGCTGAACAAAGAAGATCTGGCGCTTGGCGCCCAACCGGCCCGCGGAGCCGGCGGTGCGCGCAATCATCGCCAGATTTGAAGCCAGGCTATTCCCGGCGGGAATCGGGGTGGCGAGGGTTGAGCTGCCGACTGCGCTCTGGAACTCATAGTACGCATCGACGGCATCGCGCGTGGAGTCCGCAAACGTCGTCTCGAACAGATTCCGAAACTCGGTCCCCATGAGGCTGTCCACCGCCGCGGTGCGCTGGGCATTCAGCGTATTCCTCGCCAGCGGATCATAGCCTGAAAGTGCCGTCGCGCCGCCCGAGCCCAGCGTATAGGTGAACGCCTGCTGTCCGGTCAGAAAGGTGTTCTGGCCCGCCAGCGAGATGTTCATCGAGACCAGCGCAGGGGCGTTAAGAGAGCGGATGATGTCCGCCGCGCGACCGCCCCAACCGATGGCCGTGCGTTGGTCTGGGATGCAGGTTTGCCACTGCTTGATCTGGTCGGAATGCGAATAAAGCGATACCGGGCGAAACCGGTTCGCGCGATAGTCGGCCAGGGTGGTCGGCCGGATGAGGGAACCGACATTGGAGACAAATCCGAGCCGGCCCTGAGTGAACAGGTCGCGCACCTCCGTCATGGAGGGGTGGATACCCAGGGTGCGTCCGCCGAGGTTGGAAGGCGTGATCTGCAGGAGCGAGTCCTGGGGTAGGGCGAGATTTCCGCGGACGTTCGAGTACGCCGCGTGCTCGACGGCCGTGGTCGGCACGAGCATGTTGAAGGAGTCGTTGCCGCCCGCGAGGAAGAGGCACACCAGGGCCTTGTAGTCCGTTGTGGCTGACGCACTTTGCGCCGCGAGGGAGTTGGCGAGACGCAGCGTCAGCAGCGTCGAGAAGAGCGACGTGGCACTGATGCCGGCGCAGCTGGCCTCACCGATGAATTGCCGGCGGGAGATCTTCGAGGGGTCGGGCGCGCTGCTCATGGGGCGGTCACTTCAGGATGGCGTAGTCGGGCGAGTTGACCGTGAGGTACAACGCGAGGCGCGCCCGGGTTTGGTTGAGATTGCTGCCACTCGGCACCATCGCGGCCGTCACGCCATCGACGGCGCGGCGGATCACCGCCTTGGATTCGGTGCTCATGGTCCCGTGGGTGAACATGAGGTCGAGCTGGTCGACCAGGTTCTGGGAATTTCCGGCGAGCGCCTCGTAGTCGCTCAGGTTGAGCCGGAAGGTTCCCGCCCCGGTCTGGATGATCGTGTTGATCGTGTTGGGCAGAGTGACCGCGAACACAGAGTTCAGGATCTGAAATTCAGGACCAACTAGGCCAGCCTTGGAAACCGGACCGGGCGGCTCATACTCCGGCGAATAGAAGTTGAACACCGTGGGCGAGCTCATCGGGTAGTGTCCGATAGTCGCCTGCGTGACCGTGCCACCAAAATTAAAATTCAGGATTCCGGGGGTGATGGTGTAGCGCCCAGCGCGGAGGAGGTGCGTGATCCGGAGGAATGGCTCGCGCAACCGACCATGCTCGGGGTCGGCGATGAAGGCGGTGCTCCGCGCTTCCTGGTCGAGAAGAATGGCGCGCACCACCGCGAGGAGGTCACCGCGGACCCCGCTGCCATTGTTCACAAACACGGCCGAGACGCGTGCGATGTACCCTTCGCTCGGGTTCGAGGTCACCAAACGTTGAATCAACTGCCGCGAGATAAACGGGGCGGTGCTGGGATGTTCGACCAGGTTGGTGATCGCATCCTGGACGTCCTGCAGGCCGGTTTGGTTGGCGGGCAGGCTGGACTTGGTCGCTCCTGGATAGCGCAAGAGCTGCTTCGGGCCCTTGTCGTGCTGCCCCTCCCACATCCGCATGGGCGCAACGTAATTCACCGGGTTGTTGGGAAAGTCCGTCCGGCCGCTGCCCGTCCCGGTGTTGTTGGGTCCCTCATAGGTGAAACCCGTAAAGACCCGGGCAAATTCGCTGACATCGGCACTCGTGTAGGTCTCAAGTGGCCGGCCCGTTGAATCCGTCACGTAATTCCCATTGGGCTGGAGCTGGTAGAGGCCGATCGTGAACAACTGCATGACCTCACGGGCGTAGTTCTCGTCCGGACGGGTCCCGGTTACGGGGTTCGCCATGCGATTCCGGTAGTGGCTGAGGTAGCGCCCCATCATCGGGTGTCGCGTCACATCCATCAGCAGCGTCGAAAAACTTCCCAGCGCGTTGCGCGCCAGCATGTCGTAATAGCTGCTCGGCCCCTCTTCACTGTTGGCTACGGCGGAGTCCACGTCCGAGACGACCATGATCTGGCTGAGCGCATACGCAACGCGCTGCCTCAGTTGATCCGATCCGCTGATCATCACCTGATTGCGGGCTCGCCGGTTCAGGTCGGTGTTAATCGTGGTGATCTGATTGGCGTTGCGCGCGACTACCAGAATGTTGACCGCCGAGGACGCGGGCTTGGCCGCCTCGCGGGTGATCCACGCGCCGTAGTCGTAATTGAGCGCACGAAGCTCCGCCAATGCATCCGGGGAAGGGCCAAAGGTCGCCTGCGCCAGGAAGCGCGTGGCGAGCTGATCATTGGTCAGCGTCGTGTTCGGCCTGACGGCCGCAAGGCAAAGGGAGGACAGCAGTCCGACCCATACGATACCAATCCATCGCACAACCGGGGACGTTGAAGACACGACGCAACCCCATCAATTCACCCGGCGTTCGACAAGCCAATAGCTGTAAAGGAAGTGTGACATCAGCGGGAGAAAACTACTCAGGCACGCCCCCCACCCCGCCGGGGTCCTAGCCTGCAAAGGGCAGGATCGACGAGATGATCAGCAATTCGATCAGTCCGAATACGGCGATCGCGGTCAGGGTCACCGTCCAGGTACGGAGGGTCTCCGCCTGCGTCAAACCACTCATACGACTGAAGATCCAGAAGCCGCTGTCGTTCATCCACGACGACGTGGTCGCACCGAAACCAATCGCAAGCATGATGTAGACCGGGTGAACGCCGTAGCCGGCGAGGGGAACGAGGGAGCTCATGATGCCGGCGGCCGTGATCATCGCGACGGTGGCTGATCCCTGCGCCACCCGCACAACCGCCGCCAGCACCCAGGCGAGGAGCACGTAGTTGATGGAGCTCCCGGCGAACAGCGTGCGCACGGCATCACCGATGCCGCCCGCGCGAATCATCGCTCCGTAAGCGCCCCCTGCGGCTGTGATGAGGATGATGACGCCCGCGGTGGCCAGCGGTTCACCCACCACGGGATCGGCCTGGTTCCAACGCAGCTTCTTTTGCCGCAAGTAGACCGCCACGGCCACCAGGGCGGACACCGCGAGCGCCGTGCTTTTGTGCCCGATAATGGTCAACAGGGAGAAAACAAGCGGAGGCAGGCTCTTCGCAAACATCGCGGCGATGGTTGCGCCGGCGATGAGGACCACGGGAAGCGCGAGCGGCAGGAGGGAGACGAAGAGCCCGGGTAGCGTGTGGTCCGGACGCGAGGCCATCGCCCTTTCCGCCTCCAGCCCGGCCGCGCCGACCGGGCGGACCGGGATCGGCTTCCGCCGGTCCAGCCAGCCCGCGACACCGAGCGCGCCGAGGGCGGGCCCGATGGAAAGCGCGATGCCGCCCACAATCGCCACGCCGAGATCGAGCTTGAGCATTTCCGCCACAAGGAGCGGTCCGGGCGTTGGCGGGACGTTGGCGTGCGTGGCCACGCCGCCGGCCGCGATCGCGAGCAGGAGCAGCACGTAGTTTTTCCCCGTGCGCAGGGCGAGAGCCCGCACGAGCGGAATCATCAGGAAGAAGACGGTGTCGAAGAAAACCGGAATGCCCAAAATGAAGGCGCAGCCGAGGACGGCATAGGGCGCCCGCTTCTCGCCCACCGTCGCCACCGCCGACCGGACAATGCGGTCGGCCGAACCACTCTCCATCATCGCGGCGCCAATCACCACCGCCGCCGCAATCGAGAAACCGATCGTGCCGGCCGAGGCGCCAAACTCGCGCATGACCTGGTCGAGCAGGGCCACCACCGTGCCGGACCCGGGCCTGAGCCAGAGCCCGCCCAGACCAACCACGAGGGCCGAAAACAAGAGGGCGAAGAACGGGTGCAGCTTGAAGCGCACAATCGACACCACGATGAACACCACGCTCAGCAGCAGGATGAAGAAGGGACCGGCAACCGCCGGATTGGAAAATTCCGAAAAATTCATGCTGGGGAAGGCGGCCGGAATCAGGACTTCTTGGGCAGGGCCCGCGTATCATTCACAGAGATACCGCCGTCGACCAGCAGAGTCTGGCCCGTCACGTAGGCGCTCGCGTCACTCGCGAGGAAAACGAGGGGTCCGTCGAGGTCGCCGTCCGCCCCGGGTCGGCGCAGGGGAATGCGGTCCGAGAGGTAGCCCACCCATTCCGCATTCTCGTACATCACCGCATTCTGGGCAGTCTTGAACCAGCCGGGGGCGAGGCAGTTGACCGTAACGCCCTGGGGGCCCCAGTCGGCCGCCAGGCTCATGGTGAGCTGCTTCACGCCACCCCGGCTCGCGCCGTAGGGTCCGAGGCCGGCATAGCCCGCCACGCAGGTCACGGAACCGATGTTGATGATGCGGCCGTAACCACGGCTGACCATGCCGCGGGCGGCGGCCTGCGCGACGAAGAAGATGCCGCGGAGATTGGTGTCGAGGATGGTGTTCCAGTCATCCCAGCTCACCTCGAGGGCGGGCTTGCGGATGTTGCAGCCCGCGTTGTTGACAAGGATATCGATGCGCCCAAGACCCGCCGCCGCCTCGTCGACCGCGCGCGTGATGCTCGCCGGATCACGAACGTCGAGCACCACCGGCACGGCCCGCCGTCCGAGGGCCCCGATCTCGGCGACCACGTCGCGCAAGGATTCGGCGGTGCGGCTCGTCACCGCCACGTCCGCGCCCGCCTGTGCGAGGACACGGGCGAAACGCCGGCCCAGCCCGCGGCTGGCGCCAGTGACCAGCGCGCAGCGGCCGAGCAAAGGGAGTTGGGGCAAAGCACTCATGGCTCAAGAATGACCTTGAGCAGGCCGCGGCCCTCGAGGGACGTGAGGCGGGCGAACCACGCGGCGCCGTCGCTCAGCGGGACCGTGGCGCTAATCAACGGCCGCACTTGGATGCGGCCTGACGCGATGAGATCGAGGGCCGCAGGGTACTCACCGGCGGAGGAGCAGCTCCCGTAAACCGAGATCTCGCGGGTTACGACTGCCTGCAGGGAAAAGTCGACCCGCGGCCGGACATTGCCGACGAGCACCACCGACCCACCGGGGCGGACTGACTGCACCGCGAGATCCACCGTGGGGGTGAGACCGACCACCTCGAAAGCCACATCGGCGCCGCGCCCGCCCACGATCGTTCGAAGCCGCTCGAGCGTGGAGTCTCCGTCGGAGCGCACGGTCTCGGACGCGCCGAGTTCGCGCGCCAGCGCCAGGCGGGTGTCGTCGAGATCGACCGCGATGATCCGGCCCGCGCCGGCCACCCGCAGGGCCTGGATGACGAGGAGTCCGATCATGCCACTGCCGACGACGACCGCGGTGAAGCCCGGCGCGAGGTGCACGCGACCGACCGCGTGGAGGGCAATCGAGACGGGTTCAACCATGGCCGCGTCGGCATAGGAAAGGCCAACGGGCAGGCGGTACAGGGTCCGGGCGGGCACGGCGACGAACTCGGCAAAGGCGCCGTGCTGGCGGTACTCCGGCGGCGCCACGCCGACCACGCGGCGATTTTCGCAGAGATTGACCTCGCCCCGCTCGCAGCTCGGGCACTTTCCGCAGAAGAGCGTGGAATCAAAGGTCACGCGGTCGCCCGGTCTCCAGGACGGATCCACGGCAGCACCGATCCGATGGAT
>CAMAXB010000190.1 GCA_945862035.1 Opitutus sp. GAS368 | reverse complement strand
TCCTCACCCGCGGCAATGCCAACGAGCAGCAGGCCGCCCTTGAGGCCCTCAAGCCGATGAAGGATCCGAAGGCCGCCGAGTTGCTCGCCGCCGCGCTGGACCGCCTCGACCGCGGCCTGATCGCGGGCGAAGTGCAGCTGGAACTGCTCGCTGCCGCCGAGGCCCGCCCCGAAGAGGTCATCAAGAGCCAGCTCGCCAAGCGCGAGGCCGCGCTCGCGGCCTCCGCCGACCCGCTCGCCGCCTTCCGCGTCGCGCTCGAGGGTGGCAACCGCAACCGCGGCGAACGCCTCTTCCGCGAGCACCCGGTGCTCGCCTGCATCCGCTGCCACAAAGTGGGCAACGAGGGCGGCGAGGCCGGACCGGATCTGACGGTCATCGGACGCGACCGCTCGCGCGAGCACCTGCTCGAGTCGATCCTGATCCCCAACGCACAGATCTCCCCCGGCTTTGAGCTCGTCATGCTCACGCTCAAGGACGGCACGGATGTCGCCGGCAATCTCAGCGAGGAGACGGCCGAAACGCTGACGCTGGCGATGATCGACGGCACCCGGCAGACGATTGCCAAGGCCACGATCGCCACGCGCGAGACGCCGCCCTCCAGCATGCCCGCCATCTATGGTGACGCCGTGACCAAGGCGGAACTCCGCGATCTCGTCGCCTACATGGCCGGCCTTCGCTCTTTTCCCTCCACCGCGGCACCCCGCGCGACCGCGAGCGGACATTGAGCGCGCCGTCGGGCGTCGCGCTCATTTGAGATTTCAAATCTGAGATTTCAGAAGCCCGGCGGGCAAGACCCGCCAGCTTCTGGATCGACTGCCTGCTGTTACCGCACGGGTAGCCCCCGCTTCGAGCCTTCCCTGACGGAGAGTCCGTCCGATGGATCCGAGTCCGTGTCATCCGCGTAATCCGTGGTTAAATCTCGGGCCAAGGAGCTTGGACTCTCCGTCCGGTCGGGCACGACTTCCGAACCCTTGGGAAGCAGGATCGAACCTCCGTTCTCTCCGTTTCCTCCTGTGAAAAAATCCGGTTCAGCCCGGCTGAATGACAGCCTTGGCGGCCGTCCAGAAGGGAAAGAATCCGCGGCTCGCATGCGGGTAGAGCCGCGTGTCCCAAGCGCGCTGGCGCCAGGCGAGGGTCACACCCACGCCGGCGAGGGCGCGCTCGATCGTGCGCCCGACCTCAGTCCACGGCCCGGTGGCGGGGCGGAGGGCGACCACGGTGCGGAGGCCGCGCGTCTGGGCCCAGATCCCGGCCGCGGTGCCGAGGTCGGAGCCGCGGGTGACTTCCAACGGCGCCCCCAACGCCTCGGCTGCACGGCCCGCGCCGTCGGCCAGTGCGCCCTGACCGAACGCGGTGACCGCCTCGCTCCAGCCCTCAGCCCCGGCGAGAGATTCGGGCCACGCCGCGAAAACCGCGGTTGGTGCGGGTTCACCGAGGGAGACCTGCTCGGCGCAAAGATCCCCGGGGTGAATCCACAGTCCCACCGGACCCGAGGCCGGCGCGCGCGGCGGCTCGATCCAGGGCGTGGCCGCGCGCGGCAAGGGCGGCTCGGTCAGCGCGACCGCCTCGGTCGCCAGGCCGCGCGGCGAGAAGCGTCCGTCCGTGTGCAGCGCGATGTTGGCGGCCCGCGCGAGATAGGTTTTGCCCGGCGTGTGCAGTCCGGCGACCCAGCGCCAGGAGAGCGTGTTGGACGCGGCGTCGCCATCGAGCAGGTGGCGGAGAAAGAAGTCCGCCCCGAGCTCCCACGGCAGGCGAAGGGTGAAGATCCAGATGCTCGCGAACCACATGCGCGCGTGATTGTGCAGCCAGCCCGTTTCGACGAGTTGACGGGCCCACTCATCAAAGCCCTCGATGCCGGTCTGGCCGGCCATCGCCTCGGCATAACCCGCCGGCGGCGCCAGGCGGAGGGCGGCGAGGGCGTCCCGGTAGCGCAACCACGCCGCCGGCTGGTGCTCAAGCGAACCCTTCCAGTACGTGCGCCAGGCAACCTCCTGCACAAATTTCTCGGCCCGCGGCCACGGCAGGGCCACGCCGATCGCCGCAACGACCTCCTCTTCGGTCACGAGCCGGCGCTGCAGGTAGGGTGAGAGCCGGGACGTCGTAGGGACATCCGGCCGATCAAAGCCCCGGTCGCGCGCATAGTCTCCCAGGCGAGGCAGCGCCGCGCGCAGCTGCTCCAGACCCGCGGAGCGCGTGGGGAGAAAGGCGGCAGGCATATCCCATCCTAGCGGTAACCGCCCCTCGATGCAACCCTCCGGCCTACTTGCGAAACCCCGGATTCGGCGCAGGCTACCGCTCACCTGAACCCTTCATGAAACGTCTCCTCCTGTTCGCCTCCTTCCTCTTCGCCATGATTCCCTTCCTCGGTGGTGCTCCCCTTCCCGTCGGCGCTCCCGCGCCCGTCGTCTCCGCGCTCACGGATGCGGGCGTCGAACTCAATCTCGGCGCGGTCTACCGCCAAAGTCCCTACACGCTCGTTTATTTCTATCCCAAGGCCGACACCCCGGGCTGCACCAAGCAGGGCTGCTCGCTCCGCGATGCCTATGCCGACCTGACCAAGAAGGGCGTGGCCATTATCGGCGTGAGCACGGATGACGTGGAGGACCAGAAGGCCTTCAAGGCGAAGCACAATTTGCCCTTCACGCTGCTCGCCGACACGGAAAAGAAGGTGATGAAGGCCTTTGGCCAGAGCGGCATCATGTGGGCCAGCCGTCAGGCCTACCTTATCCACGACGGCAAGATCGTCTACGCCGACCACAAGGGCTCCACGACCCAGCAGGCCGACGACATCCTCGGCTTCCTCGCGAAGCCGTAGGTCAGTCAGAGGTAAGTAACCACGAATGGATTCGAGCCATCGAACCGTTGCCCACAGATAAACACAGATCTACACAGATACAGACCCTTTCAGTAGGATCGGATCTGTGACCATCTGTGTTCATCTGTGGTAAGATTTCCGTTGGTTCTACTGGATCGAGATTCGTATGAATTCGTGTCCATTCGTGGTTAAAAACGGATCGATCTAGAGCTCGTCGTCGTGCGGGGCGCGGAGGGCGGCCGCCTCGGGGTCGAGGCGGACGCGCTCCAGCCAGTCCACGAGGAGCGGTTCACCGGCGATGAGATCGGCCGGCAGCGGCGCGGCCAGTAGGTCGATCGCACGCAAGCTGTGGTCCTCCGCCCGGACGAGATTCTTGGAATGCAGATCAGCCACGAGCCATGGCCGGTCATCGACGAAGTAGAGCCGCGGGTGGTCGCGGTGCGCGCGCAGGAAACGCGAGGGGATCGGGATCAGCGGCGCGGGCTGGACGCGGGAGGTGTCCGCGCCTTCGGCCAGACGTTCGCCGAGCGTCTGCTTGGTGATGAGCACGCCCTCGTGCTGGGTCACGCCGATCACCTCGGTCGGCATGCCGCCGAGCCGGACGATCAGGTCGAATTTCTCGAGCATCGCGCGATAGCTGCCGTCGGAGGCCTCCGCCAGCAGGGCGACCTCGTCGCCGCGGCGAAACTCGAACGTGCCGCCGATGCGGCCATTGTCGCGGGGCATGAAGAACTTGTAGATCGAGTGGTCCGCGGCCTCGAAGGCGGTCGCCTCAACCCCGCTGCTGATCGGACGCAGGCGGTCGCCGCATTCGGCGAGGAGGTCCTCGACCTCGGCGGGAAAGCCGAAGTCCTCAAGGGAGACAATAGGCAGGAGCTCACGAAAAGCTCGGGCGGCCTGATCGAGTTCCTGCCAGAGCGGGTCGGCGCTCGCGAGCAGGCCTATTTCGTCGGCTTCCCAGAGGACGATGTCATCGTCCGGATCCGTTCCGATGCCGACGCGCGCCGCTGCCGCGCGGAGACGAGCGAGCGCTTCCAGTCGTCGCCGGTGATCGTGTTGAAGCGCGCGGAACTCCTCGCCGGACGGGAGGCGTCCGCCTTGGATGCAGGTCGATCTGCCGGTGAAGGGGTCTTGCATGCGTCGTCGCTCATCTGGGTCGGAGCGAAAGGTCATTCCCCGCGCGAACGATGGCAATGTGTTCTGCGGAGAATTTATCCCGAGATTGCTGACAGGTTATTCCCAATGCGCCGAGCCGAACCCGAGAGGCAACGCTGGCATCCAAAACGGATTTAAAACCAAATCGGACCCGGAGGATTGCCACGAGAAACACGAAGATTGCCATTCGGCGGATGTCACCCGTCCGAGTGCCCCCTGAGGCGCCGTGAGGCTTACGAATCCAACCCAGGCCCTTTGGTGTTTTTCGTGGCCAAACTCCGATTCCGTTCTCGTTCTTCCGCGCGCCCGCGGGCGCACCGTCAGCTCGCCGCTTTTTGGACGGCGGCGGAGACGGCGCGGCTCACGAGCACCTTGTCGATGCGATGACGGTCCATGTCGACCACCTCAAAGCGCCAGCCGCCGTGCTCAAAGTAGTCCGTGGCGGCCGGGATGCGGCCAAAGTGCGTCATCACGAATCCGCCCAGCGTCTGGAAATCCGTCTGTTCCTCGTGCGGCAGCTCGTCAAGGCCCAGCAGGGTCTTGAGCTCGTCGGTGGGCAGCGTCGCATCGATCAGCCACGAGCCGTCCTCGCGCCGTTTGGCCTCGGGAGCCGCGCGCTGGCCCGACTCGGGGAGGGCGCCGACAATGGCCTCGAAGAAATCATTGATGGTGACCAGGCCCTGAATCGAACCGAACTCGTCGGCGACCAGGGCGATGTGCTTGCCGGTCCGCTTGAACTGCTCAAGGAGCTGGATCGCCATCATCGTCTCGGGGACGACAACCGGCGGGGTGAGCAGATTACGGAGGTTGGTGCTCAGGCCAAAGGCCGAGTTGGCCCAGATGGCCTTCACCGCGACCATGCCCAGAACGTGGTCGCGATTGCCCTGATAGACGGGAAAGTGGGAATGCCCGCTGGCCACAATCTTGCGCCAGTTGGTTTCCTCGGGGTCCTCCAGATTGATGAAGACCATCTTGGGCCGCGGGGTCATCAGCGCGGTGACCGACATCTGGTCAAGTTCAAGCACGCCGGCGACCATCTCCTTCTCGGCCCGGTTGAAAACACCCGCCTGCATACCCTGTTCGATGAGGATCTTGACCTCCTCCTCGCTGACGGGGGTTTCCTTGGTCGGACGCACGCCAACAAGCTTGAGAATGCCCTCGGTGCTGACGGTGAGCAGATGGACAACCGGGTAGGCGATGCGGGAGACGACGCTCATCGGACCGGCCACCGCCATGGCGATGCGCTCGGGATTGGTCAGGCCCAGGCGCTTGGGAACCAGTTCGCCGATGATCACTGACGCCAGAGTGATCGTCACCACCACGATGCCAAAGCCAAGGGCGTTGGCGTAGGGCGCGAGGAGCGCCACGGTTTCAAAGTAGACGACCAGATCGTCCGCGAGGCGGGCGCCACCGAATGCGCCGGCGAGCGTGCCAATCAAAGTGATGCCCACCTGCACCGTGGAGAGGAAACGGGTGGGCTCGTTGGCGATCGCCAGCGCCCGGGCCGCCTTCGCGTCGCCATCATCCGCCAACTGCTTGAGCTTGGCCTTGCGGGCGGAGACCATCGCGATCTCGGACATGGCGAACACGCCGTTGCCGAGAAGCAGCAACAGGATGATCACCAGCTCGGTCGATACGCCCTCCATAGCCCGCCACTCTACCATTCCAAGGCCCGCAGGCAAGTCTAGGCCCCGCCGAGGATGGAATCCGACCCGCGGGAAGATAGGAGCTTGAAGGCTGTCCGAATCTTTATAACTCGTTATTTACAAGTGATTTTTGCCAGAAAATATCCTAATCCGCCTCTGGCCAACCAGAGGGCCAGCGCTCCGACCGAGAGCAGCCACGCCGGGCTCAGCGAAACGACCCTCATCAGGTCGGCCTTGATTTTCGCAAATGCCTCACCCCCATCATTTCCCAAAATTAGGCCGCCCACCAGAGAGCATGCCGGGAGGTAGGTAACCGCGGTGGCGGGACTGGGCGGGAACGGCCGAGTGAAACAAATTGGCAGATTCGCGCGTAAACCCAGCTCCAATGGAGCAGGCAATCTGGGTTTGCACAGGCAAAAACGGGATCAGGGTGACCGCCATTCCGATCACGCGAGCCCGGACAAAACTCTCGCGGGTGGG
>CAMAXB010000189.1 GCA_945862035.1 Opitutus sp. GAS368 | reverse complement strand
GATCAACGTACTCTGTGCCGCGCGTTTTTTCCTCTTCGGGGCGCGCGACATCTGGTTCGTGGTCGGTGTGCCGGTCTTTCTGCGCGGGGTGCTCGGGTGGACTTTCACGGAAGTCGGCACCTTCATGGCGTTCTGGGTGATTGGCTATGGCGTCGTCCAATCCGCCGCGCCCCTGCTGCTGCGCGGCCGGGCGCCGGCTGGTGGCGTGGCGTCGGCGGTGGCCTTTGGTTTGGCAGCCGTGGCGGCGGCGATTCCGCTCGCGCTGGCGGCAGGGTTGCCGCCGGCCCTGACCATGGTGGGCGGCCTTTCCGTTTTTGGCGCGGTCTTTGCGCTGAACTCGGCCATCCACTCGTACCTGATTCTCGACTACACCGATGGGGACAAGGTCGCGCTCAATGTGGGCTTCTACTACATGGCTAATGCCGGTGGCCGGCTGGTGGGCTGCCTGTTGTCGGGCCTGCTCTACCAGGCGGCGGGGCTCGCTGGCTGCCTCTGGGGCGCATTTGCCTTCGCGGTGGCGGCAGCGGTGATCGCATTGAAGCTGCCGCGCGAAGCGCTGCATGCGGAGCGCCTCGCGGCTGCCACGGTCGGCGGCGACGGCGGTGACTGAATTTCCTCCCAACCCCGCCATGATTCCTGCTCCTCCCTACGACGTCCTCGTCCTTTGCACGGGCAACTCGGCCCGTTCGGTGCTGGCTGAATACATCCTCCGGGCCAAGGGGCGCGGTCGTTTCAACGTGGTCAGCGCCGGCGCCAAGCCGACCGGACGCATTCACCCGCTGGCGATTCAGGTGCTGCAGGAGCGCTACGGCCTCGACGCCCGCGATGCACGGTCCAAGTCGTGGGACGAGTTCAAGGGGCGGGCATTTCACTTTGTCATCACGGTCTGCGATCACGCCCGGGAGACCTGCCCGGTGTGGCCGGGTCAGCCGATCCTCGCCCATTGGAGCTCACCGGATCCCGGCCACGTGGCAGGCGGCGACGATGAGCGCTGGCTCGCCTTCGTGGCCGTGGCGTCGCAGCTCGCGGCCCGGTGCGATCTGTTGTGCGCGTTTCCGGCAGATAAGCTGTTTGATACGCTTGCGGTGCAGGCGATCGGGGATCACCACCGGTTATGAGTATTCCGGGCAAAGAGGTCCTGTCCCCTCGCCAGGAGCCGGCGGAAGGGGGAATCACCTTCTTTGAGCGGAACCTTACGCTGTGGGTGGGCCTGTGCATGGTCGGGGGTGTCCTCTTGGGCAAGTTCGCGCCGGCCGTGCCGGAGTTTCTCAGCCGTTTCGAGTACGCCAATGTCTCTATCCCGATCGCCGGCCTGATCTGGCTGATGATCTACCCGATGATGATGAAGGTGGACTTCGCCAGCATCCGGAACGTGGGCCGTGATCCCCAGGGGCTCTACATCACCTGGGTGGTGAACTGGCTGATCAAGCCGTTCACGATGGCCGGGATTGCCTGGGTGTTTTTCTTCGTGGTCTTCAAGTCCCTGATTCCGCCGGCGCTGGCGCGCGACTACCTCGCGGGCGCCATCCTGCTCGGAGCGGCGCCCTGCACCGCCATGGTGTTCGTCTGGAGCCATCTCTCGCGGGGCAACCCGGCCTACACCGTCGTGCAGGTGGCGACCAACGACTTGATCATCCTCGTCGCCTTCACCCCGATCGTGGTTCTTCTGCTCGGCGTGAGCGGGGTCTCCATTCCGTGGAACACCCTGCTGCTTTCGGTCGTCCTCTTCGTCGTGGTTCCCCTAGTTGGCGGCATCCTCACGCGGCGCGCTGTGGTCAAGCGGCGCGGCCTCGACTACTTCAATCACGCGTTCATCCCGCGCTTTAATCAGGCCACGATCATCGGGCTACTGCTGACGCTCGTCCTGATTTTTTCCTTTCAAGGCGAGGTCATCCTTGGGAACCCCGTTCACATCCTGCTGATTGCGGTTCCGCTCATCCTGCAGACGGTGCTGATCTTCTTTCTCACGTACGGAGTCGCGAAGAAGCTCCGGCTTTCGCACGAGGTGGCGGCTCCTGCCGGGATGATTGGTGCCTCCAATTTCTTTGAGTTATCGGTCGCGGTGGCCATCACGCTCTTCGGTGCGGCGTCGCCCGTCGTTCTCGCCACGGTGGTGGGCGTTCTCGTCGAAGTTCCGGTGATGCTGGCGCTGGTCCGATTTGCCAACCGCACGCGGCACTGGTTTTCCGCCCGCGGAAGCCACTGAACCCGGCGGACGGGCTTTGCCGCGAATTCGACGGTTGCCAGCCCGGCCGCGGCGCGGTGTCGTGCGCTTCTTCTATGCAGCTGGAAATTCCGCCCGGTGATTTTGCAGGTTACGTCTTCGACCTCGACGGCACGCTCGTCGACTCGATGCCCGTTCATTACCGGGCGTGGGACGCCGCCATGCGCCTGCATGGCATGCCCGGCACCCTCGATGAGGACTATTTCTATGCGCTCGGCGGCGTCCCGACCACGCGTGTGGCCGAACACTTTGCCGAGCGCTACCGGCTCACGATCGATCCCGAGCAGGTCTCGCAGGACAAGGAGAAGCTCTACCTTGAGCTCGTCGCGGGCGTGAAGGTGATCGAGGCGACCGCCGCCTTTGCGCGCCGGATCGCGGCGACGCACCCGCGCGCGATCGCCACCGGTGGCATGCGCGAGGTCGCGCTACCGTCCCTGCGGGCCTCTGGCCTGAGCGAACTCTTCGAGATCGTGATCACGCCGGCGGATGTCGCGCCGGGTCGCGGCAAGCCGCAGCCCGACATGTTCCTCCTCGCGGCCGAGCGCATGGGCGTGCGGCCGGAGCACTGCCTGGTTTTCGAGGACGCCGAGCCCGGCATCGTCGCCGCCCGTGCCGCCGGCATGCAGGTTGTCCACGTCCCCAGCCGCCGCTGACGCACCCCGTCGCGCGCCGCGCCACCTCACTCCTCCGGACCGCGGCCATCGTGTAACCCAATAGGTTACACGATGGTCGTCACAGGGGCACCAGAGGGTCCGGCGGAATAAAGGCTTTTGCCGGGGAGTCGATTCGTGTTCAGTGCCGTCCTCATGACGCTGGAATCTTTGGTCAACCCCACGGTCCTCACGCAGCCGGTCTACGAACCGGGCAAGCCGATCGAGGAAGTCGCGCGCGAGCTCGGGCTCGATCCCTCCGGCATCACAAAACTCGCCTCGAATGAGAACCCCTTCGGCCCGTCGCCGCTCGCCGTCGCCGCCGCGAACAAGGCTCTGCTCCAGGGGGAGCTCTATCCCGACGGTGGCTGCTTCGCGCTGCGCAATCAGCTCGCGGCCCGTCACGCCCTCGCGCCCAACCAATTCGTCGTTGGCAACGGCTCCAACGAGATCCTTGAGCTGCTCGGCCATGTGTTCCTGCGCCCGGGCGACGAGGTGGTCATGGGCAGCCCGGCCTTCGTGGTTTACAAGCTCGTCACTCTCCTCTTCGGCGCGCGCCCGATCGAGGTGCCGGTCACGGCCTGGCGCCACGATCTTCGGGCGATGGCGGCCGCGATCACCCCGCGGACCAAGCTGGTCTTTGTGGCGAGCCCGAACAATCCGACCGGCGCCAGCAATGGCTCGGCCGAGCTGCTTGCCTTTGCGCAGGGCCTGCCGGAGCACGTGGTCCTCGTTTTCGACGAGGCCTATGCGGAATACATGGACTCGGCGCCGGACCTGCGTCCGCTGATCGCCGCCGGGCGGAAGATTATCTGCCTGCGGACGTTCTCCAAGATCTTCGGCCTCGCCGCGCTGCGCGTGGGCTATGGCTACGCCAGCCCCGAGCTTGCGGCGCTGCTGAACCGCGTGCGTCAGCCCTTCAATGTGAACGCGATCGGCCAGGCGGCGGCGCTCGCGGCGCTCGACGACCATGCCTTTGTTGAGAAGTGCATCGTGGCCAATCGCGCCGGCCTGAAGCAGCTCATCGCCGGCTTCCAGCGCCTCGGGCTCGAGTCGGTTTCAAGCGAGGCGAACTTCCTCCTCGTAAAAGTGGGCGACGGCAGCCGCGTCTTTGCGGAGCTGCAGAAGCGCGGCATGATCGTGCGCCCGGTGAAGCCCTACGGCCTGCCCGAGTGGATCCGCGTCACGGTCGGCAAGCCCGAGCAAAACGACCGGCTCCTCGCGGATCTGGCTGCGGTACTGGGGAAATAGGAGGAGGGCCCGCGGAATACGCGGAAGGCCGCGGAATCGATCCGTGAACGGTTCTTACGGGAGGTAACAGAGAGAACGGAGAGCTAAGCTAAATCAGAGCTCCGGATCGTCTCTGTTCCCTCCTGTTCAAAAAATCCGTTTCCGCGTCCTTCCGCATTTTCCGCAGGAAAACGTCGGATCGTTACCCCTCGGCGGCAGTGATCTGACCGCGAATGGGTGCGAATTCATACGAATCCGATCCATTCTAACCGACTGAATTTTAACCACAGATGGACACGGATCCACACAGATAAAACCTCTCCGAGAGGCTCGAATCTGTGACCATCTGTGGTTAACTGGTCTGCGGATCGATGGTTCGAACCTACTCGTGTGAGTTCGTGGTGAGCTAGATCCTATCGCTTCGCTGCAGCGCGGTGCAGGCGGTCGTTGATCGCGGGGCCCCAGCCGTCGTCGCCGCGGGCGAGTTCGACGTGGATCTTTTTCCATGCGCCGTCATCGAGCGCGCGCAACTCCGCGAAGAGCCGGCGGGCGACCCCGCGCAGATCACCGCGCTCATCGAGCCAACGGACATTCGCCGGGTGCGGCGTGGGCGGACGGGCGAGGAAAACGAAGACCTCCTGCGAGTGGCGGGCGACGACCGCGGCCGCGGGCAGGCTGGCGTGCAGCACGAGCGGAGTCCGCGGGCTGTAATGGCGCGTCAGTTGACCGGGCGCGACGACCTGGGCGCGATCGCCACCGGCGGGCTGGGCGGGGACGCGCAGCTTGCGACTGAGGACGGCCTCGATGGCCTCGCGCGCGAGCGCGCCCGGACGTAGCAGGGCGGGGCGGGCTTCGTCGCGGAGATCGACGATGGTCGACTCCAGTCCGAAGGCGCACGGGCCTCCGTCGAGGATGGAGCGGATGCGTCCGCCCAGGCCGGCGCGAACGTGCTCCGCGGTGGTGGGGCTAAGATAGCCGAAGAGATTGGCGCTCGGCGCGGCGAGTGGACGTCCACAGAGGCGCAGGAGTTTTCGGAAAAGCGGGTGGCTCGGGACGCGCACGGCGACGCTGGCGTGTCCGGAAGTCACGCGATCCGGGACTGCAGGCAGCTTGGGCAGCACGAGGGTGAGGGGGCCCGGCCAGAAGGCGCGGGCCAGTTTCAGGGCGGACTCGTTCACGACGGCGAGCGAAGCCAGCTGGCGGCGGTCGTGGAGGTGGACGATGAGCGGATCGTTGGCCGGGCGGCCCTTGGCGGCGAAGATGGCGTCGGCGGCATCCGGGTTGAGGGCGTCGCCGGCGAGCCCGTAGACCGTTTCGGTCGGCACCGCGACCAGCTCGCCCCGACGCAGGGCGGCGGCGAGGCGGTTCAGGTTGCGCGGCGTGCCGCGGAGGACTCGGGTGGTGACGGTTGCCATGGGGGCACAAAAAAGCCGGAGCAGGGCTCCGGCCTTGGAAGGGAGAGTTTGCGGCCGGCCCTTATTGGGCGAGCAGCATGTTCCGCGAACGCTTGAGCGTCTTGGTCACGCGGCGCTGGTGCTTCGCGCACAGGCCGGTGTACTTGCGGGGGAGGATCTTGCCGGTGTCGGTGACGTAGCGGACCATCACCTGCGGGGTCGTGAACGGAATTTCCGCGGGGGTCAGGCTGCGCTCGGTGGTGGTGGTCTCGGTGGTGCTCATTTTGAAAAGGGTGGTGAGTAAGCCGTCGCGGCGCCCAGGTTGTCAACCGGCAAAATAGTCGCTCGGACCCACGAATTTATCTCATTGTCCGTGATGAAGATACCTTTGGCCTTCCCGTAGAGCGGCCGCCGCCCGCAGGCCGCGCGATCCGGATCGCTCAGGCGATTCGCTCGATGCCGCAGGCTTCGGCGGCGCGCAGCAGTTCCTTGTCTTGGGTGGCCAACGCGGCGCCACGCCTTACGGCGAGTTCGAGGTAGGCGGCGTCGTAGGCTGTTAGGCCCTGTTGACGAGCCAAGGCGGCGGTGGCCGCCGTGGTTTGCGCGG
>CAMAXB010000188.1 GCA_945862035.1 Opitutus sp. GAS368 | reverse complement strand
TCGCTGATTTCAGGCGATTCGATCCAGCGGCTTGAGGGCAAGCCGCTCCACCTCAAACCCCGGCCTCGGCGAGGCCGGCTGCTACATCGGAGTCCTCCGTTTTCTCCGTTACCTCCTGTAGAACGGGTCGTGATTTGTTTCCGCGTCCTGCCGCGTGTTCCACGGGCAGCCCGAGTGATTTCCTACACAAACACCCCTGCGTGCAGCCGGAGCTGGCGCGCAGTGCGGGCCGCATGCGCGGCGTTGTGCGTCACCAAAACGAGGGCGGTCTGCGTTTCGGCACAGAGGCCGAGCAGCAGATCGATAACTTCCTCGCCGGTGCGCTCGTCAAGATTGCCCGTAGGCTCGTCGGCCAGCAGCAAGCGCGGCGAATTCATCAGGGCCCGGGCGACCGCCACCCGCTGGCGCTCGCCCCCCGACAGCTGCGAAGGAAGGTGGTGAGCACGATCCGCGAGCCCCACCCGCCCGAGCAGGGCCGTCGCCCGTGCGCGCTCCGCAAGTCCCGGCGAACCGAGCATGCGTGCCGCCATCAGGACATTCTGCAGAGCATTAATCTCCGGGATGAGATAGAACGACTGGAAGACCATGCCGAGAAACCGGGCCCGCCGAGTCACGCCCGTGTCGGTCGAGCCATCCCAGCGAAGCTCACCCGTATCAGGCGCATCCAAGCCGGCCAGAAGATGCAGGAGCGTCGACTTGCCCGAGCCCGACTCGCCGCGGATGCTCACGCTCTCGCCGGCAGCGACGTCAAGATCCACGCCCGCGAGCACCTGCAGCCGGCGATTGCCGCTGAGGTAGGTCTTGGTCAACGCGCTCGCACGGAGGACGGCGTTAGTCATTGCGCAGCGCCTCCACGGGTTTGAGCCGGGATGCCCGCCAAGCCGGCAGCAGGCCCGCCAACGTCGAGATCACGACGGAACACACGATGATCAGAATGAGATCCCCGCGGGCGAGGTGGGCCGGCAGATTGGCGAACTGATAGAATCGCACCAGCGCCTCCTCGCTGCCGGTGAGCTGGGTAAAGGCCCGCACCATGTCATTCCGGAAATGCAGCGCCCCGAAGCCCATCGCCAGGCCGGTGATCGTCCCCGTCACCCCGATCAAGAGGCCCTGAAAACAGAAGCACGCCGCCACGTGGACCGGCCGCCCGCCCAACGCGCCGAGCAGGCCGATCTCCCGCGTTTTGCGCACCACCGCGATGAGCAGGGAGCTGGTGACTGAGAACGCCGCCACGACAATGATGAAGACGAGAAGGAAGAAGATCAGGTTCTTCTCCAGCTGAAGGACAAAGAGAAAGTCCTGATTTGCCTCCATCCACGAGCGGGCGACCGCGGCGGGCGCCACCGACGCGAGGGCTGCATTCACGGAGCGCGCGGCGGCATCGGCATCCCGATCGGCGTCGAGCTTCACATTGATCCCATGCACGCCCCCCCCGAGGCCGTACAGATCCTGCATGGTCCGAAGCGTCACCAGGACCGTATTGCTGTCCAGTTGCTGGTGCCCGATCTCGAAGAGCCCGACCACCTCAAGCTCGCGCGGCAAAAAGACTTCGTCCGTCTTCAGCCGCTCCAGCAGCAGGGGTGACGTCACCTGGATGCGACCGCACAGATTCACGCCCAAGGTGTACGCCAGCTGCGAGCTGAGGATGACCGAGTCGTCATCGAGGAGGTCGAGCGAGCCCACGCGGACATAGCGACCGAGGGGGACCACGCGCTCCACCCGGTCGAGGTCAACCCCTTGAATGGCCGGAAACACGGGCTTCCCTTGAAATTCCAGCATGACCACTCCCTCGGCAAAGGGACTGGCGCCGATCACTCCAGGCACCTTTTCAACCGCCGCCAAGACGGCGGCAGGATCGTTGAGAAGGCCCCGGGCGCGGACCTGCACATCGCCTTGGGTGTCGACAATCATCCGGCGGATTTCGCGGCCAAAGCCGCCCATCACGCTGATCGAAACCACCAGCAGCATCACGCCCAGCGCCACGCCGAGAACGGAGATCACCGTAAAGAACGGAAACCGCCGCCCGGTCGGGAAAAGCTGCTTCAGCGCGAGGTAAAAATACCAAGGCATGGTTTAACCACGGATAGACACGGATTCACACGGATACGATCCATGAATGAATCCGTGTCCGTCCGTGTTCATCCGTGGTTAAATTTTCAGCTTCCCGGCCTGAGCTGCGGGAAGAGGATCACATCACGAATGCTCTCGGCGCCTGTGAGCAGAATGCAGAGGCGGTCGATGCCGATGCCCATGCCACCGGCGGGCGGCATGCCATGCTCGAGGGCGAGCAGGAAGTCGTGATCGATCTTCTGCTGCTCCTCGCCCGCCTGCGCCGCAAACATCTGGCGCTGCACATCGGGATCGTTCTGCTCCGAATACGCCGGGGCGATCTCCATGCCACCGATGACCAGCTCGAACACGTCGAGCACGCTGGGATCACCGACCGTCAGCTTGGCCAGTGGGCAAAGTTCCTTCGGCAGATGCGTGACAAAGGTCGGCTGGATCAACGTCGGCTCGATCTTCTTGGAGAAGATTTCGTTGGTGATCTCGAACTCCTCCCACTTCGGGTCAACCGAGAGCCCGAGCTTCTCCGCGCCGGCGATCTTGTCCGCCTTGCTGCGCTCGAACCAGCCGGCGTCGCCGGTGGCCTGACGAATCAGCTCCTTGTAAGGCACCTCGCGCCATTCGCCCGCAAAGTTGATCATTTCACCACTCGCCGCGTGCTTGATCTCCGAGGTGCCGAGGACATCGCGGCAGAGCGACTGCAGAAGGTCCTTCACCAGATTCATCATCCCGCGATAGTCGCTGTAGGCTTGGTAGACCTCGAGCATCGTGAACTCGGGGTTGTGACGGCGGGAGACGCCCTCGTTGCGGAAGTTGCGCCCGATCTCGAACACGCGATCGTAGCCGCCCACCAGCATCCGCTTCAGATAAAGCTCGAGGGAGATGCGCAGGACGAAATCGGTATCCAGCGCATTGTGATGCGTCTGGAACGGCCGCGCGGCGGCCCCGCCCGCCACGCTCTGCAGCACCGGCGTTTCAACCTCCAGAAAATTGCGATCCTCGAGAAAACGACGGATGTGC
This sequence comes from Opitutus sp. GAS368, assembly GCA_945862035.1. Taxonomy (GTDB): domain Bacteria; phylum Verrucomicrobiota; class Verrucomicrobiia; order Opitutales; family Opitutaceae; genus CAMAXB01. The sequence goes on along the minus strand of CAMAXB010000188.1, from coordinate 3,025 downwards.
GACACGATCTTTGCCCGCTTCATCAATCGTTCCCGCGACTCGGCGTTTACGATCAGGTCGAGATAACGCTGGCGGTAAACCTGCTCGGGATCGCTCAGGCCATGCCACTTCTCCGGCAGCGGACGCAGCGCCTTGGCAACGAGGGTGAAGCGGTCGATCCGGACCGAGATCTCACCGGTCTTCGTCTTGAAGAGCGTTCCCTCGGCGCCAATGATATCGCCCAGATCAAGCTTCTTGAACATCGCGTAGGCGTCATCGCCCACCAAGTCCTTCTTCACGTAAAGCTGGATCTGGCCCTGCTGGTCGAGAATCTTGACGAACTGGCTCTTACCCATGTCGCGGATGACGACGAGCCGCCCGGCCACGGCCACCTTGACGACGTAGTCCTGGCCATCCGTGTAGGCCTTGATCGCCTCGGCGGAAAAATGGGTCTGCGACACGTTCGCCCGGAACGGGTCAAAACCGGCAACGCGCATCTCCGCGAGCTTCTGGCGCCGCACGGCATGCTGGTCGTGGGAGATATCGGGCGTGGGATCGCTCATGGAACCCGCAACGATGGCGCTAAAGCCTGCCCCCCGCAAACGTAAAAACCGCCCCCGGACGCGCTTGCGGGGCGCCCCGGACCACCGTAACCTCGTGAAAGATGCCGACCTTGATCGCTTCCATCGCAGCCAGCGCCGGATTGGGCGCCCTGATTGGCTTCATCCGCCAGTGGAGTGACCAAACGGAGCGGGCCGAGCCCAACGGCCCGGATTTCGGTGGCGTGAGGACGCACTCGCTTTGGGCGGTGCTGGGCTGCCTCGCAGCTGTGGCCAGCGTCGACTACGTGCCGCTGGCCTGGCCGGCCGTCATGCTGGTGGTGGCAGCGCACCTGATCGTGATTCACATCATCACGCCCGCCTCGGCCCTACCCGGGAGCACCACCTTCGCCGCCGCGCTGTTAACGGTGTTCACCGGTTCCCTCGTGGCCTGGGGCCATCCCCAGGAGGCGGCGGTCCTGGCCGCCACCACCATGGTCCTGCTCGGACTCAAGCACCCGATCCACGCCCTGACCCGGCGGTTCACGCCGGAGGACATCCGGGCCACCCTGCAGTTCGTCGCCGTCACGGGCGTGATCCTGCCGTTGGTTCCCAACCGTGCGTTCGGCCCCTACGAGGCTTTTAACCCTTTCGAAACCTGGATGCTGGTGGTCCTGATCTCAGGCCTTGGTTTCGCCGGGTACATCGCGATGAGGATGCTCGGTGCCCGGTCCGGTATTTTCGTGACGAGCCTGCTCGGCGGTCTGGCTTCCAGCACCGCGTCCACCCTCGCCTTCAGCCGACGGAGCAAGGAGGAACCGGCCTACGCCACGGAGTACGCGTTCGCCGTTGTCAGCGCCTGCACGGTGATGATGCCCCGGGTCATCCTCGCAACCGGCGTGATCAATGTCGCCCTCGCGCGGGCGCTGATCCTGCCCTTCACCCTCATGGCCCTCCCGGCGGTCGGGTATGGACTCTGGCTCTGGCGCCGCCGGCCGGCGGACACCAGCACCCTCACGTCTCCGGGCATAAGCAATCCGCTGAGTCTGGTCACCGCGATCAAGTTTGCCCTGCTCTACGCCCTGATTGCTTTGCTGGTGAAGGCGGCCACCGCGCTTGACCTGCAAGGCGGCCTGCTCCCCCTAAGCTTCATCTCAGGCCTGACCGACATGGATGCGATATCCCTGTCCATGGCCGGGAGCGCGGCGTCCGGAACCGTGTCGTTAACCCTCGCCCTCAACGCCGTCATCCTCGCAGCCATCGCCAACACGCTGATGAAAGCCGGCCTCGCCATCGGGCTGGGGGCACCACGGCTCCGCCTTCATGCCGGCGTGGTGCTCGGTCTCACGGCGCTCACGGGCGCCGCGTCCTTGCTGCTGGTCTGAGTCCTCTCGAGCCACCCTGCGAAGTCGACCTGTGTCCACCTCCTCCTCCGTCTCTCCGCTCCACTTGGTCGACTGGGGTCGAACGTCCTACGACGACGCCTGCTCACGCCAGGCTGAGCTGGTCGCCCGCCGCATCGCCGGCGGGATCGGCGACACCCTCGTCTTCACCGAGCACGATCCCGTTTACACGATTGGACTGCGCAGCGGGGCCGAGCAGCACCTCATTTGGGATGAAGCGCGGCGGAAGCGCGAGGGCATCGAGGTCGCCCGGACCAACCGCGGCGGCGACATCACCTACCACGGTCCGGGGCAGATCGTGGGCTACCCGATCGTAAGCCTGAACAACCGGCGCGACCTGCATGCCTATCTCCGGCTGCTTGAGCAGGTCATGATCAATACCGTCGGATCCCTGGGTCTGGTGGCGTCCCGCCGCGAGGGCCTCACGGGTATCTGGCTGGGAGAACGCAAGGTGGCTGCAATCGGCGTCGCCGTCCGGCGCTGGGTGGCCTACCACGGCTTCGCGCTCAACGTGAATGCCCAGCTCGCGCATTTTGAAGGGATCGTGCCGTGCGGCATCGCCGCCCGCCAAGGCACCGTCACCTCGCTGGAAGCCCAGCTCGGAGCCTCGCTCGACCTGGCTGAGGTCAAGTCCCTGCTCGGGACCGAGTTCCAACGGCTATTTCCTCTCTTCATCGCCGGCGGCGAAACGCCGTGAGACCAGTGCCGGCTGCGCGAAACCGGCTTTTGCGTTCTCAGAATTGGTGTGCATTCATGTCGGGAATTTCCACGCTCTCCCCCTCGCGCTGATGGACACCTCCCGCAAACCCGCCTGGCTCCGCGCCAAACTGCCCTCCGGTCCCGGCTACCAAGCCGTGCGCAAACTCGTGGACGAGCACAAGCTCCACACGGTCTGCCAGAGCGCCCAATGCCCAAACTTGGGCGAGTGCTGGTCCCGCGGCACAGCCACGGTGATGATTCTGGGCAACATCTGCACGCGCTCCTGCAATTTCTGCGCGATCCAGACCGGCCGTCCGACGGAGCTCGATCTCGGCGAACCCGCCCGCGTCGCCGATGCCGTGGCGAAGATGAATCTGAAGCACTGCGTCATCACGAGCGTGGCCC
>CAMAXB010000187.1 GCA_945862035.1 Opitutus sp. GAS368 | reverse complement strand
ATCAGCGCATAATAGTTGTAGGCATTCTCCATGGCCCAGAGGGAGAACTCTTCCTCGTCCCCCGACTTCACCAAGGACTCCGGCGGGGACGTCCAGTCCAGCCCCCGGCCCAGGCCCTCGGCGCGCTCGCGGGCGAAGGCGGTGAACTCCCGCTCCACATTGGCCATCGAGGTCGTGTTCGTGGCGATTGCCGCATTGATGTCCATGCCAATGCCCACGGCGCGAAGAATCGCCTTCAGCGACTCCAGGCCGTGTTTCTCGATAATGTACTCGACCACGAGGGATGACTGGTAATACGCGAACTGCAGCGCCTGCGGCGAGGGCGGCGCGAGAAACGCCGAGCTGAGCTCTGAGACAGGCGTCATCCGCCCCTTGAGAATGAGGTCACGATACTGCGGGCTCAGCAGGTCGCCCCAGGCCGGATTGGCCTGGCGCTCCTCATAAACGGAAATGCCCTCGCTCAGCCAGCGCGGCATCTTGTTACCGGTCATCTGCAAGGTGATGACGTGGCAGAACTCGTGCCAGAGGACGGATTCCCAGTTGACGGGTGAGCCGACATTGACGGCCGGGCTGTTGGCGGTGACGACGCGGCCGAAGCAAACGCCGAGGTAGCCGGGCACGTCCGGAACGCCAAAGGTTCGCACGGCAAAGTCGCGCTGGTCGGCGAAGATCTCGACCGTGGTCGGCCTGACCGGCTGGAAACCGTATTTCTCTGAAAGCTGGCGTTGGGCGCGTGTCAGCAGGGCCATGACGCGCGGGCCGTAGACGGCGGCCTCGCGGCTGGTCATGCGGACGATGAAGTCGCCACTGGTGAGGGTCGTGTACTTCTGCATCGTCTCCTGCAGCGCAACGAGGTTGAAGGCCTCCACATTGAACTCGTCGCGGATGCTGACTTCCTGCGCGAGCATCCAGCCCTCGGTCGACTCGCCGAGGCGGAGCAGATCGGACGCGAGTTGGGCCTTGGCCGGCAGGTAGTCCTCGTCGAAGGCAAGTGCGCTCCGCTGGTAGGCGGCGCCCTCGGCGAAGCGATACTTCTGCGAGAGCACGCGACCGATGGTGTGATCGACGAGGGGGTTTTCCTCCCAGACCTTGAGCGCTTCCGTGCGTGAGGCCCGCTCGCCTGCGGCCTGGTTGCGCAGGTGCGCAACGGCGGCGTAGTAGGCCCAGGCCTCGGGGCTGGCCGGATTGACAGAGCGAACCTCGGACAATGCGTCCTCGGCCTCGCCGTACTGCTCGGCCACGATGCGGTGATCGGCGAGCAGGATGAGACTCGGAACATGCCGCTCGTTGATCTTGAGGGCGGCCTGCAGGGCCTCGATCATGGCGCCGCGATCGCCGTTCTCATACGCCCGCGCCAAGCCATAGTGGAGATCCGCGTCATCCGGGATCTGCTTGATCCCCTCCTGAAAGGTGGTGGCGGCGAGCGCGAAATCATGTTTGCTCAGCGCGAGCTCACCCTTGGCGAGGTAGACATCGCGCAATTCGGGATTGGCCTGAGCTAAGGGGGAGTAGATCCGATCGAGGACCTCCTTGGGATCGGAGCCCAGTTCCAGCGCCGCGCGGCCGAAAATGATCAGGTTCTCCGGGTTACGGTACATCCACGGCTGGGAGCGCACGGTCGACCCAATTTGGGTGAGCCATTGCTCCGCCTGAGTCTTCCGGCCCTGGGCCAGCGCGGCGCCGCGAGCCACCCAACGCAGACGGATGCTGCCGGGCTCGCGCGCGAGCCCGCGGACCGCGGCCGACTCCGCGTCGGCGTAGCGACCCACCGTGAACAGGGCTTCGGCGAGCAGCAGGTGCCATTCGGCCGGCGTGGCCGGATCGTCGATCACGGCGAGCGCCTCATCGATCACCTCCTCGTACTCGCCCTGACGGAGCTGGGCCCAGGCCGAGGCGATGTCGGCCGCATGCGTCACGGCCGGACCGGCGAGCAACGCCCAACAGGCCGCGGCCAGCAACTGGGGACGACGGATCCACGCGGACACGAAACCAGCGCGTGGAACCTCAGGGGTGACCGACATGCGGAACGGTGGGCTGATGGGGGGATTATTTCAAGCGACTCGCTGCTTCTTCCTGCAAGACGCATGCCCGACGGAAATGTTACTGCGGCCTGCCGGAATGACGGCCGGACGGGTGAGTTTCTTCCCAAGTACCATCCTCTGGCGAATCTTTCCCCGTTTCACCCCATCAAAGGGCGCCTCCGCCCCCCACGGAACGGACGGTCCAGTGCCTCGCACTCCGGCCGGCGGGGCCTCGGGGTCGACCTGACCTTGGGCCGCAGCCGGGGTCGGGGGACCCCGGCTGGGCAAATCGGTGGAAGCCTACTTCGTCAGGGCCGCCAGCAGCAGGATCGCCATCTGCGGACCGAGGTGGGAATCGGTCGAGTCGAAGTATTCGTCAAGGGCATGGGCGCCGAAGCCGGAACCGCCCCCGCCAATCGTGACGGCGGGCACGCCGAGATTCATCGGCACATTAGAATCGGTCGACCCGGCGCTATGGATCGGCTGGAGGCCCAACGCGACGACGGCGGCGTTGGTGGCCTTGATGATCGGCGACTGCTGGGACGTCTCGCCCGCCGGGCGGAGGCCGACCAGCTCAAGCTCAACGCTCAAGTTGCCGCGGCCACCCCAGCGCTTGTTCTCCGCTTCGACCGCGGAGTTGACCGAGGTCATGAACTGCTCCTTGACCGCCTCGAGGGCGACCATGGTCTCGGAACGCATGTCGACCTCCATCCAGGCCTCAAAGGCGATGGAGTTGACCGAAGTGCCGCCGCCAATGCGGCCGACATTGAAGGTCGTCTTGGGCTGGCGTGGCACCTGAATCTCCGCGATGCCGTCGATCGCGCGCCCGAGGGCATGAATCGGATTGGCAAGGCCGAACGCGCCGTAGCTGTGGCCGCCCGTGCCCTTGAAAGTCACGCGGTAACGGTAGCTGCCGACGCCCGCGCTCGTGACGCGATTGATGCTGGTGCCGTCGATGGAGATGAAGAAGTCGATCTGGTCCTTCAGCGTGTCGCGAAAGAGCGCCTTCACTCCGCGCAGATCGCCGAGGCCTTCCTCGCCGACTGTGCCGACGAAGGTGATCGTGCCCGCGGTGCGGACCTTGCCCTCGTCGAGGGAGCGGATGATGTTGAGGAGGGCCGCGAGGCCGCGGGTGTCGTCCACGATGCCGGGCGCGCGCAGGATGTTGCCCTCGCGCTTCACGGTCACATCCGTGCCCTCGGGAAACACGGTGTCGAGATGGGCGGAGATCACGACGTTGGGCGCGGGCTTCTCGCCGGGACGGACGCCGATCACATTGCCCTCCTTGTCGATGCGGACGTCCTTCAGGCCGAGTTCCTTGAAGAGGCGCTCCATCTCACGGGCGCGGACCTCCTCCTTGAAGGGCGGCGCCGGGATCTCGTTGATGCGGATCTGCTCCTCGAGCGTCCAAGGCTCGTTCCGCTTGGCGGCGTCGAGCGCGGCCTTGATCGTCGGTTCATTGATCAGGACCGCCGGATCGCCGACCGCGAGGGCCGCCGGCGAAAAGAGCGCCACGGCCAAGCCGAGGGTTGTGAGGGCGCGGGAGAGGGTGAACGGGGTTCGAGGGAGGGAGAGACGCATATCGGTTTTATGGAAAGCCCACCCGACGCGGGCAAGCAGCGGATGCGGGCCGAGGCAAAATGCAAAGGAGCGGAATGAGCGCCAATCTCCGTTCTAATCGAGTAGCCGCCTCACCGCGAATCCCCCGGCGGGGCCGTAATTGCTTTTGACCGTCCGGCCCCGGTCAACTTGAGTAACCGGCTTACCTTCCGACCCTCTCATCACCATGCCTGCTAATCCCACCATCATCTACACCAAGACTGACGAAGCCCCGGCGCTGGCGACGTACTCGCTTTTGCCGATCGTGCAGGCATTCACCAAGCACTCCGGGATCGCGGTGGAGACCCGGGACATCTCGCTCGCGGGCCGCATTCTGGCCCAGTTTCCCGAGCTCCTGACCGAGTCGCAGCGCGTGGGTGACCACCTCGCCGAGCTCGGCGCTCTGACACTTAAGGCCGAGGCCAACATCATCAAATTGCCCAACATCAGCGCCTCCGTGCCCCAGCTCAAGGCGGCAATCGCCGAGCTCCAGACCAAGGGCTGCAAGATCCCCGATTTCCCGGAGAATCCCACCACCGACGCCGAAAAGGACGCCCGGGTCCGCTACGCCAAGGTCATGGGCAGCGCGGTCAATCCCGTGCTCCGCGAGGGCAATTCCGACCGGCGCGCTCCCAAGGCGGTCAAGGATTACGCGAAGAAGCACCCCCACTCCATGGGCGCCTGGTCGCCGGCCTCCACGACGCGCGTGGGGACCATGGGCAAGGACGACTTCTTCTCGAATGAGAAGTCCCTCACCGTCGCCGCCGAGACCACCGTCAAGATCGAGTGGGTCGGCGCGGACGGCTCGACCAAGGTCCTGAAGGAGAAGACCCCGCTCAAGGCCGGCGAGATCCTCGACGCAACCGTCATGAGCAAGCGGGCGCTTGTCGCCTTCATCGAGCAGCAGATCGCCGCGGCCAAGGCCGACGGCGTGCTCTTCTCGGTCCACCTCAAGGCCACGATGATGAAGGTCTCCGACCCGATCATCTTCGGTCACTTCGTCCGGGTCTTCTTCAAGGACCTGCTCGCCAAGCACGCCACGACGCTCGCCGCGCTCAAGGTCGATTTGAACAATGGATTCGGCGACCTCCTGGCCAAGATCACTACCCTCCCCGCAGACCAGAAGGCCGCGATCGAGGCCGATATCGCCGCCACCTACGCCAGCGGACCGGGCCTCGCGATGGTCAACTCCGACAAGGGCATCACCAATCTCCACGTCCCGAGCGACGTCATTGTTGACGCCTCCATGCCGGCCATGATCCGCACGTCGGGCCAGATGTGGAATGCGCAGGGCAAGGCGCAGGACACGCTCTGCGTCATCCCCGACAGCAGCTACGCGGGGGTCTACCAGACCACGATCGACTTCTGCAAAAAGCACGGCGCGTTCGACCCGAAGACGATGGGCTCCGTGCCCAATGTCGGCCTCATGGCCCAGGCCGCCGAGGAGTACGGTTCGCACAACAAGACCTTCCAGATCCACGCTCCGGGGACGGTTCGCGTGACCGACTCCTCCGGCAAGGTGCTGCTCGAGCACGCCGTGGCCGAGGGCGACATCTGGCGGGCCTGCCAGACGAAGGACGCCCCGATCCAGGACTGGGTGAAGCTCGCGGTGAATCGCGCACGCCTGTCCAACACGCCCGCGATCTTCTGGCTGGATGCCAAGCGCGCCCACGACGCCCAGATCATCGCCAAGGTGAAGACCTACCTGGCCCAGCACAACACGCAGGGGCTCAACCTCCAGATCATGGCTCCGGCTGCAGCGTGCGAGGCCACGCTGGTCCGCCTCAAGGCCGGCCACGACACGATCTCGGTCACGGGCAATGTGCTCCGCGATTACCTGACGGACCTCTTCCCCATCCTCGAAGTCGGCACGAGTGCCAAGATGCTCTCGATCGTCCCGCTGATGAATGGCGGCGGCCTGTTCGAGACGGGCGCGGGCGGCTCGGCGCCGAAGCATGTGCAACAATTCGTGGAGGAGAATTTTCTCCGCTGGGATTCGCTCGGCGAATTCTTCGCCCTCGCCGCGTCCTTCGAGCACCTCAGCCTAGTCTTCAAGCACGCGAAGGCTAAGGTCCTCGCCGACACGCTCGACGAGGCCAACGGCAAGTTCCTCGAGTACGACAAGTCGCCCGCCCGCAAGGTCGGCGCCGGCATCGACAACCGGGGCAGCCATTTCTACCTCGCGCTCTACTGGGCCCAGGCCCTCGCGACGCAAGGCGCCGACGCCGAGCTCAAGCGGATCTTCACCCCAATCGCGGCCCAGCTGGTCGCGGCGGAAAAGCAGATCGTAGCCGAGATGGTTGCGGTGCAGGGCAAGCCCACCGACATCGGCGGTTACTACCAGCCGGACGACGCCAAGGCGTCGGCGGCGCTGCGCCCAAGCGCGACGCTGAACGCGATTCTGGCGGCGGTGTAGGCGGTCGAGTCGGAGATAGGACCGAGGGGACGGATGGGGCGGATGGGACTTATGGTCGGGCCCGGCGATTGCGCCGGGC
>CAMAXB010000186.1 GCA_945862035.1 Opitutus sp. GAS368 | reverse complement strand
CCGTCCTCGTTCCCGACTCCGCCGTGCGCGCCCAAGGTGGCATGAGTGCGGCGCCCGCCCCCGCAGCCACTGCACCGGACCTCACCGGCCTCGCCTGGCGGACCCTCGGCCCGATGCGCGGGGGACGTTCCATCGCCGTCGCCGGCTCGCCGTCCCGGCCGCTTGAATACTATTTGGGCGCGACGGGTGGCGAGCTCGGGAAAGCCACTGACCGTTGCCTGCTCAGGGCGCCGGTCACCGAGCCTCCGATCAGCAGCTCCCCGGCGGGTGCGGTCGCCCTTGCGCGGTCGCAGCCGGACCCATGGCTCAAGACCCTTTGAGGCTGCGGGAGTGACGCCCTTTCGTTCTTTGCCGCTGCGGTCCCGCTGGCCTGAGGGCAGCTTCTTGCTGACTTCTGCGCCGCCCTGCCGATCAAGGGTGAGTTCCCCGCATGCCTCCCCTTTTCTCCATTCCTTCTTCCATGAACAATCCGAGTCCCGTCACCATCGAACTGATCCGCGCCGCCCACGAGCGCATCCGCCCCTTTATTCACCGCACACCGGTGCTGACCAGCGGCCGCGTCAACGCCATCGCGTCCGCCCAGTTGTTCTTCAAGTGCGAGAATTTCCAGAAGGTCGGTGCCTTCAAGGCCCGCGGCGCGCATAACGCAATTCTCGGTCTGAGCGACGAGGAAGCCGCGCGGGGCGTGGTCACGCACTCCTCCGGCAACCACGCCGGGGCCGTCGCGCTCGCGGCCCGGGCGCGCGGAGCGCACGCCACCATCATCATGCCGTCCAATGCGCCGCGGATCAAAAAGGCCGCCGTGTTGGAGTACGGCGGCAAGATCATCGAATGCGAGCCCACGGTGCCGGCACGTGAGTCCACCACCGCGGCCTTCATGGCCCAGACCGGCGCGGTCCTGATTCACCCGTATGATGATGATCGCATCGTCGCCGGTCAGGGCACTGCGGCCGTCGAGTTCATCGAGCAGGTTCCGGATCTCGACTACCTGCTGACGCCCGTCGGGGGCGGCGGACTGCTCAGTGGCTCGGCCATTGCGGCCCGCGCCTTGGACCCGCGCATCAAGGTCGTCGGGACGGAGCCGGCGCTGGCGGACGACGCGTGGCGCTCGTTCAAGAGCGGCCAGCACGTGCTGCTCAAGTCGACCACCACCATTGCGGATGGTCTTCGAATCTCGCTTGGTGAGCGCAACTTCGCGTACATTCGGGCGAACGTGCATGATATCGTGACGGTGACGGAGGACGGAATCATCGCGGCGATGCGGCTGGTCTGGGAATCGATGAAGATCATCATCGAGCCCTCCTGTGCGGTACCGCTGGCGGCCCTCCTTGAGAATCAGGTGCCCGCCGCGGCGGGCCGCAGGGTGGGAATCATCCTGACCGGCGGAAACGTCGATCTGGACTCACTGCCTTGGATGAAAAAATAGACGCACGCCTCTGCCCCGTCCCACCCGCCGCTCTCTCTATTCCTACGTTTAATGAGCTCCGCCCCTTCGAAAGCCCCTGGGCCCCTGCTGCTCAATCGCAGCGACGTCAGCGCCCTGCTCACCCTCGCGGATTGCATTCCCGCCGTTGAGTCGGCGTTTGCCGCGCATGCAACGGGCGCGGCGTTTCCGCCGGCGCTGATGCACCTGGATGCCGACGGCGGCGAGTTTCACTACAAGGCGGGCGGCCTGCGGCTGGGCGATCGCGTGTACACCGCGATCAAGGCCAACGGGGGCTTCTTCCAGAATCGGGCCCGACTCGGCCTGCCCAATATTCAGGGGCTGATCATCCTGGCGGACGGGCGCAATGGGTGTCCGCTCGCGGTCATGGACTCACGTGACATCACCTGGCTCCGCACGGCGGCGGCGACCGCGGTCGCGGCCAAATACCTGGCCCGGGCGGACGCCCGTGTGGCCACGGTGGTAGGCTGCGGCGCGCAGGCCAGGGTGCAACTGCAGGGCCTCGCCGAGGTCCGGTCGCTGGGTAAGGTGCACGTCTGGAGCCGTGACTCGGCCAAGGCGGCGGCCTTCGCCACGCAGATGTCCGCCGAACTGGGTGTGGCGGTGGTTCCGGCGTCTTCGCTACAGGCCGCCGTGGGCGCAAGCGACCTCGTGGTGACCTGCACTCCGGCCCGACGCTTCTTGCTCGAACGTGGCATGGTTGCGCCCGGCACGTTTATCGCGGCCGTGGGGGCGGACAGCCCGGACAAGCAGGAGATCGACCCGGCCCTGCTGGCGAGTGCCGCGGTGGTGTGCGATCTCACGGACCAATGTGCGCACGTGGGAGACCTCCATCATGCGATCGCGGCGGGACTCATGACGCGGGAGCAGGTCCGCGGTGAACTGGGAGCGGTCATCGCCGGCCGGGTGGAGGGACGCCGCTCGCCCGAAGAGATCATCGTATTCGACTCAACGGGAACCGCGCTCCAGGACGTCGCCGCGGCGGCTGCGGTCTATGAACGCGCGCTGGCTCAGGGTCGGGGACTGCCGTTTTCCTTCACTGCATAAACGGATTGTCGCACCCGCCCCGGTCGCCAACCTCTCCTCATGCTGCTGTCGCACTGGTTCCGCCGCCTTCACCGATGGGCGACCCCGTTTATCGCCTGCACCTTTCTGATTGTTCTTTCGACCGGGATTTTGCTGCAACTGAAGAAGAACCTGCCGTGGGTCCAGCCCCCGACCGCCAAGAGCACCGGCACAATTCCGGGCATTACCTTTGAGGAAATGCTCGCGACCGTCCGGGCCGATCCCCGCCTGCAGGTCGAGTCGTGGAAGGACGTGAACCGGGTCGACTTCCGACCCAAGGATGGGGTGGTCAAGATCGACGCGCTCAATCGCTGGGAAATGCAGATCGACGTCGCCTCCGGCGCGGTACTCAGCGTCGCGTACCGGCGGTCGGATCTGATTGAATCGATCCACGATGGATCGTGGTTCCATTCGTCCGCCAAGCTCTGGATCTTCCTGCCCTCGGCGGTCATCCTGCTTCTGTTGTGGGTGACTGGCATCGTGCTGTTCATTCAGCCTTGGCTCCGAAAGTCGCGAGGCCGGACCGCGGTGGCGCCGTCCGGCGGAACCCGGCCGTAGGCCGGAGAGGACAGAGCGTTCCCGTTTCAGACAGCGCATTCGAAGGAGGGGCTTGAACTTTGGTCCGTCGGGCCCCGATCGACGGGTTCTTGTAGGAGTGACTCAGACTTTGTTCGGCTGGCGCCGAACGAGGCCGGCGATGAGCAGGATGAGTACGGCGGTTGTCGCGAGGACGAATGCGCCGGAGGTCGGCATCGCGAGCCATTTGAGCGATTCCTTGGCGAGGCCGGTGCTGCCAAGTCCGGGCGCACGGAAGCCGGCCCACATCCAGAAAATGGAGTAACCTAATCCGCCGGCGCCAAGACCGACTCCGATCGCGCTGGCGAGCCGGCGCGGCGTGGCGATGAGGTTGAGGAGGAGGATCAGGCCCAGGGCGGTGGTGCCCATGCCTCCCGCGTGCAAATGGGCGCGAAGCATGTAGGCCCACGATTTGTCGAGCACGGCTTTCATCGCGGCATCGTCGGAGCGGTAGACGGTTTCCCGCACTTCAGCGGCGGTGGCGCTTAGGCGGCTTTTGATGGCGTCCTCATTGAGTCCGAAGACTATGCCCATGCCTTGACCGAAGAGGAGAGTCAGCACGGCTAGCAGCAGAGGGAGACGGGTTGAGACCAGTCTTTGGTGGGTGAAGAGAGGTGATTCATCGTGAGCTTGGTTGCGGACGTTTCTGTTTTCTGAGCTTGGCTTGGCTCGTGGGGCTAAGGCGAACTTCGGCCATCGCCCCTTAACCTTGGGAAATCGGCCTCGCGCCAGCCGGAGCGCGACCTGACGACCTCGCTGATCTGAAGCGCTTGGCCAAGGGTGAACGGTGGCACGTAGGACTCTCCCTCATTCATCCGTCTGCGCAGAGGGGGATCGACCGATAGAGAGATGTTTTCCACGCGCGCCTGAACAACCGGCAGAGGCGGCCGGGTTGCCGCGACCAGGGTGAAATGGGCGGCGGTGGGAATTCCGGTGGGACGAGTGGCGAGACGGGATTCGCGGCTGAGGGTACGCTTGGTCATAAAGCAGACAAATGGGGTGCGTGGATCCTGAGTCGGCGATGGACGCACGGGACGAGAATCGAGGGCCGCGCGGCTCGGCGCGGCCACAGCGCTCCGCACTCCGAAATCCGCAATTCGAGGCCTGAAACCCCGCTTGCCAGCTGGGGGCCCGGGCGGCAGGCTCTCCCCCCTATTCTATGAGCACGGCCGTCAAAATCTACGACACCACCCTGCGCGATGGCACGCAGGGTGAGGGCATCAGCTTTTCGGTGACGGACAAGCTGTTGATTGCCGAGCGCTTGGACCAATTCGGGGTCGACTACATCGAGGGCGGCTTTCCCGGTTCCAATCCCCGCGACATCACGTTTTTCCAGGAGGCGAAGAAGCTCAGCCTGAAGCATGCCCGGCTCGCGGCCTTTGGCTCCACCCGGCGGGCCGGGGCCAAGGCGTCGGAGGATGCGCAGCTCAGGACCCTGATCGAGAGCGGCATGCCGGTCATGACGATCGTGGGCAAGACGTGGACCCTGCACGTGACCGAGATCATCCGGACCACGCTCGAGGAGAATCTGGCGATGATCGAGGATTCGGCACGCTACCTCGTCGCGGCCGGTCGTGAGGTCGTGTACGATGCCGAGCATTTCTTTGACGGTTTTAAGGCTGATCCCGACTATGCGCTGCGGACGTTGGCGGCGGCGCTCAAGGGCGGCGCCACGAACCTCACGCTGTGCGACACCAATGGCGGAACGCTGGTCGGCGAGTTCAAGGACATCGTCGCGCGCGTGGTCAAGGAGTTCGGCGGGGACAAGGTCGGCGTCCATTGTCACAACGACGGCGGCCTCGGCGTCGCGCTCACGCTGGCGGGGATCGAGGCAGGCGCCGGACTGGTGCAGGGCACGGCAAACGGCTATGGCGAGCGGGTCGGCAATGCGAATCTCACGACGGTGCTGCCCAATCTTTTTCTGAAGATGGGCCGCACGGCCCGCTGTGCGGGGAATCTGAGCCAGCTCCGCGACCTGTCCTTGTTTTTCGATGAGCTGGCGAACCTGCGGCCTGACCCCAAGGCGCCCTTTATCGGTGCCTCCGCATTCGCGCACAAGGGCGGGCTGCATGCGAATGCGGCGCAGAAGGTGAAGAGCAGCTATGAGCACATCGATCCAGGCCTGGTCGGCAACCGCACCCGCGTACTGGTGTCGGACATGGCCGGACGCAGCAGCATTGCGATGAAGGCGAAGGAGCTGGGCTATGATCTTGACGAGAAGTCCCCGGCCATGAAAACGCTCATCGACGAGCTCAAGGAACTCGAGTTCCGCGGCTATGAATTCGAGGCGGCGGATGCCTCCCTCAAGCTCCTGATTGCGAAAGCCCTCGGGCTCCGGCGCCAGCTCTTTGAGGTCGAGGGCTACCGTGTGATCGTCGAGCGCCGCGGCGCTGATCTGATCGCCGAGGCGACCGTGAAGCTCAAGGTCGACGGCGTGCCCTCGCACACCGTGGCCGAGTGCACCGGCCCGGTTGGCGCGCTCGACAAGGCGCTGCGACTGGCGCTGGAGAAGATCTACCCGCAGCTGGCTCAGATGGTCCTGCGCGACTACAAAGTCCGCATTCTTGAGGGCCGCTTGGGCGCGAATAGCCGCACGCGGGTCCTGATCGAGTCCGGCGACGGCACGGAGATCTGGGGCACGGTGGGCGTGAGCGACAATGTCATCGACGCCTCATGGGAAGCGCTCAATGACGCGGTGAACTACAAGCTGCTCAGCCTCGCCTGATCTGCCCGCTTCGGCGGATCGGATCGGATTGGATTGGATCGCAAAGGACGCTGGGTTCGGTGCCCACGTCTGAAGTTCCGGATGTAGCCGGCCTCGCCGAGGCCGGTCCGGAGGTGCGTGCCTCGATTTCGCGAAGCGAGAATCTCGGACCCGTACCGGCCGCCCAGCAGGGCGGAAGGTTGAGCGTGTTGCCCTCAACACGCTGGCTTGGCGCAGCGGCACAGGCGATTCGATCCAGCGGCTTGGGGGCAAGCCGCTCCACCTGCAACCCCTCGGACCGGGGTCAGCGACCCCGGCTACACCGGAGGGCTCGTTCGGAAAGAATGGGCTCGGATGCTTGGTGTAGCCGGCCTC
>CAMAXB010000185.1 GCA_945862035.1 Opitutus sp. GAS368 | reverse complement strand
CCAAAGAGCGCCGACCGCGGCGACAGCCATGACGGCGAGTTCGGCGGCGATCCCGCCGCGCTTGGCGTTGAGCCCGCGGACTGCGATCGCCGCGACGAGCGCGGTCTGGAGGATGACCAAGAGGGCAGCCGCGATTCGGACGGGATCCTGCATTGGGCGTGCCGTCTGGGTCGTTGGAACTTCAGTCCCGTGCTGCCCGGCGCTGACCGACCCCTTCAGCACGGTCGACGATGAATTTAGGTCGGGCGCGAACTTCCTCGTAGATACGCCCGATGTACTCGCCGAGGATGCCGATGCTGATCAGCTGAATGCCCCCCATCAGCAGGGTCAGGATAACGATGGTAGGATTTCCCACGGGGAAGGGGAAGCCGGCGAGCTTCATCGCCAAGTACAACAGGGCAATGCCGATGGAGGCGGCGGCTAGCAGGAAGCCGAGTTGCGTGCTGAGGGTCAGCGCGTACGTCGAGAAGCAGAATATCCCGTTGAAGCCGATACGCAGGGAACCAAAGAAGCGATTGTAGTTGGTCTCGCCTGCGAAACGGGCGGTGCGATCAAACGGGATCAGGCACTGCTTGAAACCGACCACGGCGACCATGCCACGGAGGAAGCCGTGGCTCTCCTTCAGCCGCACCACCTCCTCCACCACGCGGCGTGACATCAGGCGGAAGTCGCCGGTGTTCGGCGGGATCTTCACGTCGGCGATCTTGTTGATCACCTTGTAGCCGGTCTCGGCCACGAGCTTCTTGATCCACGGTTCGCCGGTGCGTTGTCGGCGCTGGGGCAAGATGACGTCGTATCCCTCGCGCCACTTGGCCACCATTTGCTCAATGAGTTCCGGCGGGTCCTGCAGATCGACATCCATCACAATGACGGCGTCGCCTTGGGAGTAGCTGAGGCCGGCGAGGCTCGCCATGGGCTGCCCGAAGCGGCGGGAGAATTTGAGCAACTTGATGCGCTCGTCGCGCGCGCGCTCCTCGAGGATAACGTCCTCCGTCCGATCCGGCGACGGATCGAGCGAAAAGATGATTTCATAATCCTCGGTGACGCCGGACAGGATCGGACGAATCCGCCGAAGGTACTCGGGGATGTTTTTTTCTTCCTTGT
The DNA here is from genome assembly GCA_945862035.1 of Opitutus sp. GAS368. Taxonomy (GTDB): domain Bacteria; phylum Verrucomicrobiota; class Verrucomicrobiia; order Opitutales; family Opitutaceae; genus CAMAXB01. Next base: position 5,075 of record CAMAXB010000185.1, on the reverse strand, counting down.
AGACCGGAACGACGAGACTGAGGAGCATGGCGATGGCGGGCGGGAGACGGGCGGTGGCTTACTTGAAATCGATGTTCACGATGCGGTAGGACCGTGAGCGCGGATCCGGTGCGGCGAGTGGGAAGGTGCGTTCAGCGAGGAGCGACGCGGTGACGGCGCGGCTGGCCGAAAGCGGAATGATGATGCGTTCGGTGCGTTCAAGCCCCAGTTCGCGGTTGGCCGTCGCGGAGCCGTCGACGGCCACGGCAAGTGGGAGGTCTGCCTTGGCCGGGAAGCGGATGACCTCGATGATCGCTTCACGAAAGCGATCGGTCGCAGGGAAGGTCACGGCCAGTTGGCGATCAACCCAGCCGTCGTTGTCGGCTCCCGCGATTTGGAAGCGGTAGCCAGAGGGGTGCCAGCCGCGGGCAAAGAGATCCGTCTGACCAAGATTTTCGACCGAGATGTTTTTGATGAGGAAAGAGCGCTCGCGTGTGTCGTTGGGCAGCGGGAAGAGGCTGCCGGCCTCAAGGCGAACGTCGGCGGAGCGGCCAGCGTCGAGCGGTCGAACGACGCTTTGGTACGAGCCTTTGGCGACCGTAATGGGCTCAGCGGGGGAGTCGGAATGAATCACGCTGAGGGTGTTGGCCGGGTTTGGCGCCCAGCCAGGGTACTCAAGATCAACCTTGAGCACGCGGTAGTCGCTAAAGGCCGGGACCGTGATCGTAGCACTCCTTCCCATCCATCCGTCCTCGTCGACCTCGGCCAACTCGATGCGCTGGCCCTGAGCGTTGGCTAGGTTTCGGGCGGAACCAAGGGCTGGCTGGTCGCTGATCGACAGTTCCTTCACGTAGGCCGAGACAGCCCGCGGGTCGTCGTTGCCGTACACCTCAGCGGCGGAGAAACGCAGCGAGATGGAGGTGATCTGGCTCGCCTCGCGCATGAGGCGGGTGAGGGTGAATTCGCCTGACCTGAGATTTACGATCTCGGTCGGTTTGTCGTTGATCGAGATCGTGACATTGACGCCAGTCGTGCGGAAATTTGCCGTGTCGGGGACGAAGCCCCTGAAGGTCAGCACCTGTCCCGGAGCGGACGGCCCAAGGCGGAACAGCGCCTCCTCGGCCATCCAGCCGTCCTCAAAGAGGCCCGAATACTCGAGCCCAGGATTGTCAATCAGATCGCGGGGAAATTCGCTGATCTTGAGCGGCCGGGGCAAGGCGAGATATTGCTCTTCCGTGATGACGGAGATGTCGCGGGTGAAGCCGATCAAACGGCGGTCGTCGAGGTTGAACCGGACGCCATAGAGGTTCATCAAGCCGGTTTTCGGCTTGTCGATCGGCTGCGCGACCTCGCCGAAGTCAATCGTCAGGTAGGCTTGCTGCTCGAAGTACTCAGGCTTGAGCGGTCCCGATACAATGCGGGCCGAACCGTGACCGACAAAGGGAAGAGCATAGTCGTCGTCGCCGATCACGCGGGCATTTTCGGGTAACTTTGACCGGCCGCGACCGAGTGAAGTGCGCGAAAAATCGATAATCATGCGCAAGTTCGCCGAAGGGTTGATGACGTTGAACAGATTGTACCGTCCGGTGCCGTGGAAGTACACCTCGCCTTCCGTGATCGGCTCGGGCTCGCGCTGGAAGAAAGCTGCCTTGAATCGGGCTGCGGAGTAGTAGTGAGGACTCAGTTCCGAATGGATGAAGACCAGCCGGTCGCTGACCTCAGTCTTGAGCTTGTACTGGTACATGTTCTGCACCGTCCAACCGTTTCCGGGATTCTGTTTGTTGAAGTGGTCGAGGTCGGCGCGCACCGCGACAAAAAGGCGGTCGCGGAATGACAGGTGGCGCGAACTGGTTTCAGTCCAGTTATTGTCGAGCTTCTGGATCGACATGACCCGGTAGTCCGGCACTTCACCGAACATGAGCTCATCGGGCAGCAGGAAGCGAAGGAGGGAGAGCTTTTCGATCAGCCGCGCCTGCGGGCCGAGGTCAGGATCGGGGGTGCGGAGGAACTTCAGCACCGCGATGTTCGCGATATTGTCCATGTAGCTGCGGGAGAGGAAGCGGGTGTCGATCCCCTGGGTGTACTGCGCCAGCATCTTGGCCGATACCACATTGTTGATGTCACTTTCGATCCCGTCGTAAACGAGGTCAGCCGGTGGAGAAAATGCGACTCCGTTGGCCGAGGCGCCCACGATTTCAGTCAGACCACCGCCGTAGGTCCCGAGAGAGGCGTACGAGTAATAGGTGTGGGCCGGGATCGTGAGAACGGCGAACCCGGCGAGCACGAGGCGACTGTTGCGGCGGATCTTCGCCGAATCGTGGTGGACGAAGCGCAGGAAGCTTTCCGCCACAAAAAGGGTGATGATCGGCTGCACGAACATCGCCAGCTTGAAGAGACCGAAATCCTGGCCCTTGAAGAAAAGGAAAAAGCCGAGCGGAAACATCACGCAGGCGAGGTAGCCCGCGGGTGTACCCCGCCCAAGATTGCGCAGCGCGCAGGTGATCACGTAGCCCAGAAGGATGAAGCCGACAATGATCAGAATGGAGATCAGCGGGTCGGTGCCGACGACTCCGAACGCATGCAGGCCGAAGAGCATGGGGACGAACGACGGCACCAGCGTCCAAGGGAAGAGGATCAGGCCACCGGCCTGGTCATTGATCTCCGTCATTGCGCCGAGGCCGGCTGAACCCACCGACTGCATGACCAGCGTATTGATGAACTGGTAGGTGTTGGTGCCGATGAAGAGGAACGTGAGTACGGCTGTCCCCGAGACGAAGAAGAGGTAAGGGCGGAGTTTTTCCGTGCCGAAATAGCGGGTGCGAAGGACCAGGAGCAGAATCGAGAGAGCGACAAAGGGCGCGACCTCGGGATAGAGAATGCCAAGGCAGGCTGTAATTAGGCCGGCGAGCAGCGTCTTGCGCACCGTCAGATGTCGCGTGGTGAGGAGCAGGGAGGTGGCTGCGAGCAGGAGGGAGATGCCGCCGACCTGGGCGATCAACTGGTAAAGGGTGCCGAGGCCAAAAAGCGGGCTGGTGGCGAAGAGCGCCATGGCAATCAGGACCAGTCTGCGGTTGCGACCCCGCCACATCACGAAAGCTCCGAGCGCAAATACTTGCAGCGCGCTCAGCATCAGGATGCAGGGCATGAAGACCTCGTGCGCCTTGAGGCCGGTGATCGAGCTGATCCAAGAGAGCGTCAGCTCTGCTCCGGGTCGAATCTGCTGCAACCCGTGCATGAACCAGTAGTGCTGGGTGTAGTTCCCGCCCTCGAGGTCGGTTTGCCGGGGGATGTCGTAGTACCCATGGTGCAGGAACCGTTCCGCCGCCAGGCAGTAGTTGGCCATGTCGTCGTTACCGTAGGAGATCCAGTTGAACCCGAATCGCAGCATGGGCCAGCCGGTATACAGGAGATAGCCGACAACGATGAGAAAGAAGGGCGCGAGCTTGCGCCAGGGAAACGTCGGGCGGCGCCACGCAAAGATCGCCGCGCTCGCAACCGCCAGGCCAATGGTCAGCCACGGACCGAAATCCTTGACCGGGATTCCCCAAACGTTGAGACGAGTGACTAGGACCACGACGAGCGCCAAGCCCACCGTGGGCGCAATAAACCAGCTCCAGAGAACGCCGAGCCTCGGCTTGAGCAGACTGACCACGGCCTGGCCGACGAAGGTCAGGTAGAGAAAAAGGCCGATAACAAGGAGCAGGGCGATCATGCGTTCGTAAAGGGGTCGGTTCTAGAAGCGGATTCCGAAGTCGGCAAGCCGGGCGGTGAGGGCCCCCTGCCGGCGGATCCGGCGGGCCCAGCGGTTGATTTCCTCGTGATTGTCCTGATTGGCGCCATGGAAGCGCTGGCGGATACGGGCCATTTCCGTGGCGCCGACGGTATGAATCGCTTGGCTGGTCTTCTGCTCCGAGTGAACGCGGAAGCAGCCCAGAAAATAGGGTAGGCGGACGATCCTGCAACCTGCTTGGGTGAAGCGTGCAAGCAGGTCCCAATCGAGGGCGAACTGGAACGAGGGGTCTATCCCCCCCGCCAGATCCCACGCACGCTTGCGCCAAAACAGGGTTTCCTGGGGAACGTAGTCGATCCACTCGAGCGACTTCGGCTCGTGCCGGGGCATGATCCAGCGGCCAACATCCTTGTCGGCGGAATCGATAATGATGCGGTGTCCGTAGACGACGTCGACCGCTGGATTTTTCGCAAAGTACTCGCCCACAAACCGCAGGGCGTGGGGCGCGATCAGGTCGTCCGAGTTCAGCCAAGCCATGACATCGTCCGGTCCAAGCCGGTCCGCAATATGAGCGAAACCCTTGCGGATCGCGTCGGCCTGCCCTTTGTCCTTGACCGATTCCCAGTGCGTCAGGCGATCGGCATAGCGCGCGATGATCTGCGGACTCGCGTCCTTCGACCCACCGTCTTGGACCACGTAGAGAAGGCGGGGATGGCTCTGGTTGAGCACGCTCAGCAAAGTGCTCTCGATGAATTTTTCCTGGCCGTAGGACGGTGTGACCACGCCGATCAAGGGAAGCCTCGTTTCTGGCAGGGTTGGCTTGGGAAAGCGGTCCCACTTCAGGGGGCGGGGTTCATAGTGGCGGAGGACACCGATCTGCATCCAGTGACCCTCGACCAATTTCTGGAATAACCAGCGGTTCAATGGGGTGGTGTACTTCAGTCGGATGTGCGCGCGCGCGGCTTGTCCAAGCTGCACCAAGCGGCCAAAGCCAGCGGTCTTGATGCTAAGTTGCTGGATCACTTTCTCCCGCTCCATACAAGCGGTATGCAGCGCCTGGAGAACCGCCTCCTTCTCCGCGAGCAGCGAGCCGTAGTGCTTGGCGCTTTCAAGGGCAACAAGGCCGTTATGAAGGTTTGCCAGCGATGCGTCACGCTCACCGATCGAGGCCTTTTGGCCGGCGACGACCGCTTCCAGGTTCCGAATGTGGACGTCCTTGTCGCGGAGAGCCTGCGCCCACTGGAGCGCGTCGGGCGGGAGATGCGCGAGCTTGGTTGACAGGTCGTTCAGCCGGGCCTCCTGCTCGGCCGCCTCGCTGGTCGATTGGGCGATGCACCGATCGCGTTCGGCGACATCCGTCCTCAAT
>CAMAXB010000184.1 GCA_945862035.1 Opitutus sp. GAS368 | reverse complement strand
CCGTCTCCCGATCCAAGTACCTGAATCACAATCGCGCCCGTTTCTCGGCTACGGGGACTGCAGGCACTGGAATGCGGCGCGCGAGACGAGGGGAGCCGATGCTGACAGTGTTTTTTAGATCGAAGTGCGGATTTTACCATTGCGTTTTATTAACGCCAGCGTGAATAATTCGATATGAATCAAAGGCAGGCAGTCGAACGATTCCACCTCGTCTTCCTCCGCCATTTCGCGGCGGTGATCAGTCCTGGCACGATCTGCTTGAAGGGCGGGGTGAACTTGCGTCTCTACCATAACAGCCCGCGTCTTTCCGAAGACATCGATTTCGACGCGCGCGTGGTGGGCGTCGATATCCTCAAGAAGAACGTCAACAAGGTCCTGGCCGGACGGCCGCTGCTGACGGAACTCGCGTCGGTGGGCATTACGCTCAGTGAAATCAAGCCGGCCAAGCAAACCGCGACCGCTCAGCGATGGAAATTCCATGTCATCCACGAAGGGAATCCGCTGCCGACCCGTCTGGAGTTTTCCCGGCGGAAAGATGAAGCATTTGACTGCAACCTGACTGAGCCGCCGTCAGCGGTCCTGCTCGCCGCACAGCAAGTGGTTCCGTTCGTCTTCAACCACTACACCCCTCCCGCGGCCTACCGGCAAAAGATCAACGCACTGGCCACGCGGACACAAGTGCAGGCGCGGGATGTTTTCGATCTGCATCACCTGTCACAACACTCGGCCGCCGGGCGCGAGGCGCCTCCGGCGTTGGTGGAGCAGGCCATCGAGCAACTCAGCCTGATCCGCTTTGCCATGTTTCAGGACCAAGTGGTGCCGTTCCTGCCCGCCGATCTGGCGGCGCACTACGGCACGCCGCAAGGATGGAAAGCGATGTCGGAAAAAGTGTGGCGCGATCTCAAAGCGGCGCTGCCGCCCTCCTCGTCATGACCACGCTGGGGTTCTATCAGAAACTGGCCGGCCAAAAGCGGGTCACGACGCGCACCGCAGCGCAGCTCGCCGGTGTCAGTATTCCGGCAGCCTCGATGGCTCTGCGGCGACTGGCGGCGGATGGATTGAGTACGCCGTTGAAACGAGGCTCGTGGCTGATCGGCAGTGCTCCCGCCAAGTCAGGCGCGCTGGTCACGGCGGCGGCTGATCCCTATGTGGCGTATCTTTCAGGTGCGTCGGCGTTGCGTTTGCATGAGCGCATCCAGCAACTGCCCCAGAGCCAGTTTGCGGTGACGCTCGGCCGGCCGGGAGAGGTTAAAATGGCCGCGGGACGCGTGGTGCTCCATCGGATCAAGCCCGAGCTTTTCGGTGGGTATGCGTATGATTCCCGTGTGGACGGGTTTGTCGCTTCGCCGGAAAAGGCTGTTTTCGACCTGGCTTATCTTGCGGCCATGAACCGGAGCCGGGTCAGTGGGAGTTTGCCTGAGACCGATCTGAAAGGCCTGCGTTGGAGCGAGGTCCAGAAATGGCTGCGGCGCATCCCGACCCCGAGGGTGCGCGCGGCGGTGGCGCAGGCCCTAGCTACCATTCGCAAACAGAACGCGGACATACTTTAGCCTCTCCTCCGGATGAGACGCATGACCTGCTCACTGCAACGGCCGCGCCCGCCGATGGAAAATCCGAACCACGCGCCGCGGCTGCCGGTCCCAGAGCGAGCGGACGAGAGCACGAGGCCGTCGGGCCCGTAAATTTCCCCGTGCTTTTGATCGTCCGAAACACCGTGCCGGCTGGAGCCGCGACCCCGTCGTCGCCGTTTACGAGTTAAACTCCACGGGGGCGTCGCGCCCCCAGTCATGTCCGCGCCTGCCGGTTTGCGTTCGCGCGTCTCTCGCGTCTTCTTCGCTTATGCTCCGTTTCAAATTCTTCGCTTCGCTGGCGCTGCTCGCGCTCACTCCACCCATGTCCGCCCAAGAAGCTTTCCCCCCGACCGCTCCCGGGATCACCGAGCTGAAAAGTTTGCCCGCTGGCGTACTCCTAAAATCCGCCGGCCGGGGCAACTACTTCGATGGCGCCGACAATCTCTTCGGTCCGCTCTTCCGCTATATTTCAAAGCACAACATCGCCATGACGACTCCGGTCGAGGCGCGCATCGACGATGCGGCAATGTATTTTTGGGTAGCCGACCGTGAGCGCACCAAGGTCGCCGGCAACGAAGCGGGGGTCGAGGTCATCGACATCCCCGAGCGGCGTGTCGCCAGCCACGGCGCGCGCGGTGGCTACTCGCGCGCCAATTTTGAAAAAGCCCGCGCCGCCCTGCTCGCTTGGCTCGCCGCCCAGTCCGCCGTCGAGGCCGCCGGCGAACCCTACGGCGTCTATTGGAACGCGCCCTACGTGCCTTTCTTCCTCAAACGTTTCGAGGTCCACGTCCCCGTGCGCCCAAAAAATCCGTGATGCCATCCGTCAGCAGCCTCTCGACCATTTGCCCCATGCGCTTCTCCCTCCCTGCCTTTTTCCTGGCCTTGCTTCCTTTCTCCTCCCTCGGCGCGCAGCCGGGTGAAAACCGCCCCAACATCGTCTTCATCTTTGCCGATGACTGGGGCCGGTACGCGGGGAGCTATGCCGAGTTGGATGGCCCGGGCACCGTCAATGATCTGCTTCGCGGACGGACGCCGAATATCGACCGGGTGGCGCGCGAGGGCGCGCTGTTCCGCCGCGCGTTTGTCTCGGCTCCGTCCTGCACCCCAAGCCGCAGCGCCTTGCTGTCCGGCCAGCACTTCTGGCGCACGGGCCGCGGCGCCATCCTGCGTGGCGCCGTCTGGGATCCGGCGATCCCGTCTTATCCGCTTCTGCTGCGTGACGCCGGCTATCACCTCGGCGAGACCTACAAGGTCTGGAGCCCCGGCCAGCCCGACGATGCGCCGTATGGAGGTGGCCAATACCAATTCGAGGCGTCCGGGCGCCGCTTCAACACCTTTTCGCAGAACGTCACGCGGCTGGTCCGCGAGGGCGTCGCGCTCGAGTCGGCCAAACAAGAGCTCTACGCCGAGGTCACCGGGAACTTCGAGGCCTTCCTGCAGCGTCGCCCGGCGGGAAAGCCCTTCAGCTACTGGTTCGGACCGACCAATGTGCACCGCACCTGGATCCGCGGTTCGGGAGCGGCGCTGTGGGGCCTCAACCCGGAGGACCTGATCGGCAAGATGCCGCCCTTCCTTCCCGATGTGCCCGAGGTGCGCGAAGATCTTGCCGACTACTTCGGTGAGGTCCTCGCGTTGGACGCCGCGGTTGGCCTGTTGCTCCGGCGCTTGGAGGAACTGGGCGAGTTGGACAATACGCTGGTCGTCCTCAGCGGGGATCACGGCGCCCCGGGGTTTCCCCTCGGAAAATGCAACCTTTACGATTTCGGCTCCGCCGTGCCATTGCTGGTGCGCGGTCCGGGTGTCGCGGCCGGGACCGTCATTGACGACATGACGAGCCTGACCGATCTTGCGCCCACGTTCCTCGAAGCGGCGGGGGTGACCGTCCCGGACGTGATGACGGGCAGGAGCCTGCGCCCGGTGTTCGCCGAGAAAAAATCAGGTCGCGTCGACCCCCGGCGTGACGCCGTTTTCATCGGACGCGAGCGTCACGTGGAAAACGCCCGCGACGGTTTCCTGCCCTATCCGCAACGAGCGATTCGAACTCAGGATCACCTGCTGATCATCAATTTCGAGCCCGACCGCTGGCCGATTGGGGAGCCGTATCGCCTAGACGGTGACAATCCGCCCACGGTGGAGGAGTTGACCACGCAGACCCGGATCACGCTGCCCGACGAGGACGCCGGTCCGACCAAGGCCTGGATGGTCATTCACCGCAACGATCCGCAGTGGAAGCCATATTTCGAACGCGCTTACGGCAAACGGCCCGGCCTGGAGCTCTACGATCTCGCCCAAGACCCGCACCAAGTGACGAACGTTGCCGGCCGCCCCGCCTACGCGGCCATCCAGACGCAATTGGAGCGGCGTCTGCGGGCGGAACTCCTCCGCACCGGCGATCCCCGGGTGATCGATGGCGGCCGCTACTTCGAGACGCCACCGCTTTCTGGTCCCACCAACGAAGCCGGTGCCGCTGGTGGGAGCCAGACCCCGGAAGAACTCCGGCGCGGCGGCAATTCGCGGCATCAGCGGTAGACCTCTAAAACGGGGCACGATCTCGGAAACGGGGTCATGCCGTTACACGTTACACCCGGCGCTGAGGGTCCGGAAATGTAACATGTAACGGCATGACCCCTTCAGGCGGCGCCCCCTTCAGGCGGCGCCGAAAAATGTAACAATGTGCGGCCAGACCCCCTCGGATCGCCGACCCCCTCGGATCGCCACCCAACGTGGAGCGCATGAGTACCGGGGTAAACGACCCGTTGGAATGCGCGGCGCTCTACGTCGAGGCAGGGCGAGGCGGGGCGATCTTCCTTGCGAATCATCTGATCTTCCTCACCCGCGACTTTGCCGGGGCAGCGCGGCGCGCTGCTGAAACGGAGCCCAGCCCGACCCCTTCCGACCCAACGTGTTGTCGACTTCATGATCAACGCCCCCGACGCCTTCGATTTTTCCCAATGAATCCGCGATTATTCCTACTTCATCGGGCGATGCGTCTGCTATAAAAGAGGGTGCCCTGCGGCTTCTTTCCCCAAGCCTTCCCACACCCATCGTATTTTTTTGTCATGAGCTCCACTCAAACTCAGGCTGCCTTGTCTCCTCAGATGCCGATGCCCCGCGAACGCGGGGTGATCTTGAAGAACCTTGCTGATTTCCAAACCGAACTTGCCCGGATCGCGGCTGCGTTTGTCCCAGGCATGGAGGACTGGGAGGTGCGAAACGAACTGCCCCTGCAGGTCTTTTCCGACTTCCGCATGGTGCAGGACCTGCGGGTGCGCCACAAGGAATTGGGCGTGGCCCCGGGCGATCTCCACCTCAGCCAGGCGGTGCCCGCGCGCGAGATGCTCGAACTGCTCTGCGAAGCACCCACTTCAGCGGATGCACTCGAGGCAATATTTGCCGTCACCAAAGGTCACCTCGCGGCATGGATAAAAGAGGTCCTGCAGTCCTCCCTTGGCGTCTATGACTTGCCGAGCACACCTCTGCTCGAAGCGAACATAGAGCTGCTGAAGAAACAGATTGCCTGGGCGGCGAAGGGTCGGGCGGCGTTAGGCGCTGTCAATCAGGGTTATCTGGCGAAAGTCACCGCGGCGTTGGCTGGATTGGGCGAAGCGTTGTCGAACCAGGAGCGGCGCCGGGCCGAACCGGTAAGACGTGCGCGCCGGGTCGGACGGCTCCCCTTGCTGGATGGAGCCACGCCCCGCGGGTTTGCAGCGCGGGCCAGCATTCCCCCGTTGCCTGGCGATGATAGTCCTTACTCGGTCCGCGAACGCTATTTCGCCATGAATTTTCTCCAGGAAGTTCAGGCCTCCGATTCTTGCGCGTCGATCCTCTTCGAAGCGCCGGACATGCCTTGGGACTTCTATTTCGACGCGGCCCGCCACATGTGGGATGAGTCCCGGCATGCAATGTTTGGTCAGATCAAGCTCACGTCGTTGGGCATTCCCGTGAACGAGGTGGCCCTATCAACCACCGCCTATCGGTTGCGCCAGACGATTGCCCCGCATGATCGCTATGCCGCCCTCACGACCCAGGAGGCGGATGCCTTTCCCGGAAAGCATAAGGGGCTGAAAGCTGCCTTGGAGAACAACGATGCGGTCGGCGCGATGACGTGGAGCTACGACATTGCGGACGAGACGCAGCATGTACGCTACGGGCAGAAATGGCTTCCGACCTTGATCAAGGCGATGGATGATCCCCGCAGTCCGGACCAGGTGAAGGCGGATGCCGAAAACTGGCGGGCGACCGTGTTGACGATGACCTATCGCCCGCGCGCGCAATCGGTCGAGGCGGACGCTGCACCTGTGACCTGAGGTGATGCTTTGAGTCGCTTGCAATCGTCCGCGCCGCGGCAACTGTTTCCCGCCTGTGAAGCAGACTGCGGAATCGTTGGCGCTCCTGCTGGACCGGATCGTGTGCCGTGTGGTGCTCGCCGGGCGACAAACCATGCCCGAAGGGTGGGGGCTCTCAACGAGGACCCTGCCGTGCCACGATATCATTTGGGTTGAGGCGGGCCAGGGCGTCTTCGCAAGCGGGAAGCACCGGCGCGAGGTGACGGCGCCGGCGTGGGTGGTGCTGCCCTCCCATCTGCCTCATTCGATTTCAGGCGAGGGACTCACGCTGGCGGTGGTTCA
>CAMAXB010000183.1 GCA_945862035.1 Opitutus sp. GAS368 | reverse complement strand
GGGCGAGCTTGGGGAAGAACTCCGGATCGCGATCCCGAATACGCTCGGCCCAGGCCAAGTTTCGTTCAAATAACTGAGGGAGCGTATCCATCCCCCCCATGGTTAGGGCGGCCGTTGACTTGTCCATCGCGAATGTCTCGGGTGCACAGCATTACAATGCAATGTGATACCAGCAAAACGACACGGACCGGCCTCAGCGAGGCCACATCAGACCACCCGATCCTTTTTCCGAACGAGGCTCTGGGTGTAGCTGGGGTCGCTGACCCCGGGGATTGAGGTGGAGCGACTTGCCCCCAAGCCGCTGGATCGAATCGCCGTCGCCGCTGCGACAGCCTGCGACCAAGCCAGCGCGTTGAGGGCAACACGCTCCACCGTTCCGCTCCGCTGGGCGGCCGGTACGGGTCCGAGATTCTCGCCTCGCGAAATCGAGGCCCGCACCTCGGACCGGCCTCCGCGAGGCCCGCTCCATCGGCCCTCTTCTGAGCGGGCCCCTCATTGGTCATTACCCATTGGACATTGGTCATTGCGGGTGCCAGGCGCCCGCCACCGCCCGGCTTGACGCTGGCCGCCGGCTTCCGCTTAGTTTACACCTTACATCCTCCATGAAGCGCACCCATCACTGTGCCCAGCTCTCCGCCGCCGATCTCGGGTCGTCCGTTTCCCTGATCGGCTGGGTCGATTCGATCCGCGACCACGGCGGGATTCTCTTTATCGATCTGCGTGACCGCAAGGGCATCACCCAGGTCAAGTTCGACCCGCACGTAAACGCCGCGCTGGGCGCGCAGGCCGCGACCTTGAAGCCGGAGTCCGTCATTGGCGTGTCCGGCACGATTGTCGCTCGTCCCGAGGGCACGGTGAACAAGACGCTCCCAACGGGAGCCATCGAGGTTGATGCAGCCGAGCTCACGATTCACAATCTCTCGGAGACGCCACCGTTCCCGCTCGATGATGTCGGCGGGGACAAGGTCAACGAGGACCTGCGCCTAACCTATCGCTACCTCGACCTGCGCCGGCCGAAGATGCGGAAGAACCTCCAGGTCCGCCACAAGGCGACCAAGGCAATCCGCGACTACTTCGACGCCCAGGAGTTCATCGAGGTCGAGACGCCCGCGCTGTTCAAGAGCACGCCCGAGGGCGCGCGCGAGTACCTCGTGCCGTCGCGCATTCACCCGGGTGAGTTCTACGCGCTTTCGCAGTCGCCGCAGCAGTTCAAGCAGATCCTGATGGTGGCGGGCGTGGAGCGCTATTTCCAGATCGCCCGCTGCTTCCGCGACGAGGATCTGCGCGCCGACCGGCAGATGGAGTTCACGCAGGTGGACGTCGAGGCGTCCTTCATCACGCGCGAGGATGTTTACCGGCTCTTTGAGGGCATGGTGAGGAAGGTGTGGCTGGACGTGCTCGGTACGGATCTCGCCACGCCCTTCCAGCGCATGGCCTACAGCGAGGCGATGAACCGCTTCGGCGTCGACAAGCCCGACCTGCGCTTCGGTCTGGAGCTGACCGATCTCTCGGACACCTTCAAGGACTCGGCCTTCAAGGTCTTCCAAGCCACGGTGGCCGGCGGCGGCGTGATCAAGGCGATCAATGCGAAGGGCCTGGCTGATCTCACCCAGGGCGAGCTCAAGAACCTGGAGGACATTGCAAAATCCCTTGGCGCGAAGGGCCTGGCCTTCATCAAGGCGGAAAAGGGCGAGTGGAAGTCCCCGATCGTAAAATTTTTCAGCGAGGCCGAGAAGTCCGCGCTCACCGCGAAGCTCGGCATCGAGGAGGGCGACGTCGTCTTCTTCGCCGCGGCGACGTGGGACAAGGCCTGCGCGATTCTGGGCCGTATCCGCCTTGAGGCGGCTCAGCTGCTGGTGAAGCGCGGCAAAATGACGATCCGGCACGAGGACTGGCGTTTCCTCTGGGTCATCGATTTCCCGCTCATGTCCTATGATGAGGAGCGCGGCGGCTATGCGGCGACGCATCATCCGTTCACCTCACCGGTGCCTGAGGATATTGCCTTCCTCGACAGCGATCCGCGGAAGGTTCGCGGCCAGCATTATGATCTCGTGCTGAACGGCATGGAGCTGGGCGGTGGTTCCATTCGCATTCATCAGCCGGCGCTGCAGAAAAAGGTCTTCGAGGACGTGCTCAAGATCCCGGCGGACGTCGTCGAGAGCCGCTTTGGCTACATGCTGAAGGCCTTCACCTTTGGCGCGCCTCCACACGGCGGCATCGCCTTCGGGCTCGACCGCATGGTGGCGCTGCTCTGTGGCACGACGAGCATCCGCGACGTCATTGCGTTCCCGAAGACCCAAAGGGGTCAGGACCTGATGGCGCAAAGCCCGACCCCGGTGACCGCGAAGCAGCTGAAGGAGCTCCACATCCAGACGGTGATACCTGAGTAAGCAGGGCGGTAAACCCGTGTGAAAAATCTGGCCGGATCCTGCGAGGGATCCGGCCTTTTTGTTAGCCCCTCACGGAGAGTAAATTGCGTGGCATAAAAAACATTCACGTCGATTGCCTCCGTTGGCACAGCGTCTGCTTTTTTGGGCCGGCTTGTCGCGGTGATAAGCGAACCAACCGATTCAAACCCACGCCACCTCCCCCTATGAAGCTACGGTCTCCGATTACGACTCGCGCGCCAATGAAGACGCTCGCCGCCTTCGCCGCGCTGGCTCTGATTTCCACGGGCTTTGCCCAGGAAGTTGCCCCCGAGGCTCCAAAGTACGCCGACCTCGCTGCGTTTCAGGAATCCTCAGGCTACGCGATTTTCACGGCCAATAACATCTGGATGATGGTGGCGACCGCGCTGGTGTTCGTCATGCATCTCGGCTTCGCCACCCTTGAATCGGGTCTGACGCAGTCGAAGAACACGGTGAACATCCTGTTCAAGAACACGCTGATTCCCTGCATCGGCCTGCTTACGTATGCGGTCTGTGGTTTTAATCTGATGTACCCGGGTGCGGACTACGCTGGGGGCTGGTTTGGTTTTGCCGGTTTTGGGGTAAGCGCAGGCAACGAAGTCGCGAACCTGACCGACGTCTATAATGCGGGCTACACGTACTGGACCGATTTCCTGTTCCAAGGCATGTTCGCCGCGACGGCAGCGACGATCGTTTCCGGAGCGGTGGCCGAGCGCATGAAACTGAGCGCCTTCCTCGTTTTCTCCAGCCTCTTCGTCGCGATCGCCTACCCGATCACCGGCATGTGGAAATGGGGCAATGGCTGGCTGAACAATCTTGAGACGCCCTTCTACGACTTCGCGGGCTCCACGCTGGTGCACTCGGTGGGTGGCTGGGGCGCCCTGGCCGGTGTGCTGCTCCTTGGGCCGCGTTTGGGCAAGTACAGCAATGGCAAGGTGAGGCCGATTCTGGGTCACTCAATGCCGCTCGCCACGATTGGTGTTTTCCTTCTCTGGCTCGGCTGGTTCGGTTTCAACGGCGGTTCGGTCCTTTCGGCAAACCCCGCCCTGACTTCCCTCGTGCTCGTCACGACGAGCCTTGCCGCTGCTGCCGGTGGTCTCGGTGCGGCGCTGACCTCCTGGGTTGTGCTGAAGAAGCCTGACCTATCGATGGCCCTGAACGGCATTCTGGCCGGTTTGGTGGGCATCACGGCGGGCGCCGACCAGATGGCGGCCATGTCCGCGATCATCATCGGGCTCATCTCCGGTGTCCTTGTGGTCTTCTCGGTCATTTTCTTCGACAAGCTCAAGATCGACGACCCCGTGGGCGCCCTGTCGGTCCATTTGGTGTGCGGCATCTTCGGCACGCTGGCGGTGGGGATTTTCGGGAATCTGGCGGGCGGCGCGCAGCTGATGTCCCAGCTGACGGGCATCGTGGCGATCGGGGTCTTCACCTTCGTCTTTGCCTACGTGGTTTTCCTTGTCCTCAAGCTCACGATGGGCATCCGGGTCTCCGCGGAGGAAGAGATCGAGGGTCTCGATCTCGGCGAGCATGGCAACGAGGCCTACCCGGACTTCACCCCGGCCCATAAGTCGTAATTCACGTCCCTTCGTCCGGCCCGGCCACCTTGGCCCGGGCCGGTGCGGGACACCACTAGCACTCAGATCCATCCCTCAATCCACCCATCCGCATGAAACTCATCATCGCCATCATCAAGCCGTTCAAGCTGGAGGAAGTGAAAGAAGCGCTCGCCGGCATCGGCATCGAGGGTATGACCGTGACCGAGGTGAAGGGCTTCGGTCGCCAGAAGGGTCACACCGAAATCTACCGGGGTAGCGAGTACACCGTCGATTTTCTGCCCAAAGTGAAGATCGAGATCGTCGTCACCAGCGAAGTCGCCGCCCAGACCGTTGAAACCATCGTCAAGGCGGCCAAGACCGGCAAGATCGGCGACGGCAAGGTCTTCGTGCTCACGCTCGAGGACGCCGTTCGCATCCGGACCGACGAGCGCGGCGATACCGCGATCTAGGTTCCAACCCGCCGCGGGTACTGCGAGCCGGCTCCCTCGGGGGGCCGGCTTGTTTCGTGCTGCGGATGTTCGTGGCTCCGTCTGCGCCGGGGCAGGGGGCTTGCGGCCGATCCCCTGCTGGCTCGCTGAAGTCGGCTCGGGTGCGGCGGGTGCCGGTTGTCAGCGAATCAGCACCAAGTCGCGGACGCTTCGCTCCCGCTCAGTGGGCAATGATGACGCCCCCTCCGCGGTCTTCGCCAGCCCCTTGAAGTCGAATGCCAAGGGCTTGACCAAGCCGAACAGGGCGAGGAAGGTTAAGGCGGTTAACCCCTACCCATTCAAATCTCATGAAACTCATCGTCGCGATCATCAAGCCGTTCAAGCTGGAGGAAGTGAAGGAAGCGCTCGCCGCTGTCGGCATCGAGGGCATGACCGTGACCGAGGTGAAGGGCTTTGGCCGCCAGAAGGGTCACACCGAGATCTACCGGGGCAGTGAGTACACCGTCGATTTTCTGCCCAAGGTGAAGGTCGAGATCGCCGTGACCGATGACGTTGCCGCCAAGGCCGTGGACGCGATCGCGAAAAGCGCGAAGACCGGGAAAATCGGCGACGGCAAGATTTTTATCCTCAACATCGAGGACGCAGTCCGTATCCGGACCGACGAGCGCGGCGAGACCGCGATCTAAACGCGATCAATGATTATCAGTTTTCGAGGGCCGGCTCCCGCAAGGGGCCAGCCCTTTTTCGTGGTGGGCCGCCATACGTCCCATCCGTCCCATGGGTCCTATCGGACGGATAGGACCGATCGGACTTATGTCAGCTTGCTGGTGTAGAAGCGCAGGGCCCGCTGGTAGGCGGTGATGCCGGGGTCCTCGGTCGTATCACAGAGGGCCTCCAGCAGCAACCGCAGGGCCTCGGCGTGACCGCCGGCGTCGTGGAGGGCGAGGGCGAGAAACACGTCGAATTCCCGATTCTCCGGAAACTGCGCCTTGGCTGAGCGGAGCACGGCGATTGAGCGGCCGGCCTGTCCGAGTACGCGCAAGGTCGAGCCGAGCCCAAGCAAAGCCCCGGCTAGCTCATTGGGCGGCAGGCCGAGGGCGACGGCCTTCTCGTACCAGGGCAGCGCTTCCTTTTCCTGTCCGAGGGTGTCGCACGTCCAGGCCAACTGGTAGGCAATCTCGGCGACGTTGGGATGACGGGCGTCGAGCTCCTTGAGCTGATCCAGTACCCCCGCCACGCGCCCGCCGTGACGGGCGCCGACGATGGCATCGAGTTCAGGGCGCCAATCCATATTTACAGGATGAAATAGAGCTGACGGAGAGTGATCGGAGCCCAAGGGATCGAACTCGGTTCTCTCCGTCACCTCCTGTTAAAACTAAACCTTCTTCTCGATCTTCACGGCCAACGCGCGTGTCGCGATCTCGGTCTTCACGCGTTCGAGGAAACCGGCGAAGGGCAGGACGCCCTCGTCGCCCTTGGCGCGGGACCGCACGCTGACCGCCTGCGCCTCGGCTTCCTTGGCCCCGAGCACGAGCGTGTACGGGACCTTATCGATTTCCGCGCGGCGAATCTTCGCGCCGAGCTTGTCGCTGTGCTCGTCCAGCGTCGCACGGACGCCGGCGGCCTTGAGCTGCGCCAGGAGGTTGTGGCCGTAGTCGATCACCTTGTCCGAGATCGGCACGAGGCGCACCTGCTCGGGCGCGAGCCAGACGGGGAAGTCGCCCGCAAAGTGCTCGATGAGGACACCGCAGAAGCGCTCCATCGAGCCGAAGGGCGCCCGGTGAATCATGACAGGACGATGGGGCTGGTTATCCGCGCCGATGTAGGAGAGGTCGAAGCGGATCGG
>CAMAXB010000182.1 GCA_945862035.1 Opitutus sp. GAS368 | reverse complement strand
GGACGCTTTTCGGATGGATGATCGCGTTGGTGGCCGCTCCGACACCGGCGCCTGCGTGTTCGCTCAGGCATCCAGCGGGGGCCGCTTGCGGCGAGGCGGGCCTTCATCAAGGCCTCGACGGTGTCGGGACGGCCGCTCGTCCCAAAACGGCAACCGTTTGTCCAAAGTTTGCGCCCGCCCGTCTCTCCTGCTGTAAAGTGGTGCGCCGTATGGACGCCACTGCATTCAATTCAAGCTCCCTCCTAGCGAATTCCGCCCGGCGGGAGCGTGCCAAGCGCCAGCTCTACGTGGCCTGCCAGCTCGTGGGCTGGGGAGTCTTCTTTGCGCTGCAGCTCTTCTTCACCCTTGCATTCCCGGACCCGAGCCGGCCGCTGGAGCCGGTCCGGATTGTCAGCCTGTTTGGCATGATCGCCGCGTTCGGTCTCCTCCTTTCGCACGGTGCGCGATCCTTCATCACCCGCCGTCGGTGGATCCATTTTGGCTGGAAGCAGCTGCTGCCCCGCATCCTCCTCGCTTCGGTCGTGCTCTCCTTTCTCTGGAACGCGCTGAGCTTCGGCTACACCTACGGCGTGCTGCAGGAGGAGTGGACCTCAAAGTACGCTCCGAGGCTGACCTTCACGCTCAGCACCGTGAACGGTGCGTTCATCTACCTCGCGTGGTTCTGCCTCTATTTTTTTTACCAGCTCTTTGATCGCTTCAACCGCCTGGAGGTGGAACGCCTCAGCTTGGTGGCGTCCGTGAAGGAAGCCGAGCTGCGGGCGTTGAAGGCGCAGGTGAATCCGCACTTCATCTTCAATTCACTCAACAGCGTGCGCGCCCTGATCGACGAGGACCCCGCCCGCGCGCGGCAGGCCGTGACCCAGCTTGCCAATCTGCTCCGCTACTCGCTCCAAAGTGGGCAGCTGGAGACCGTGCCGGTCGAGGAGGAATTGCGAACGGTTAACGACTACCTTGCGCTCGAGCAGGTCCGCCATGAGGAGCGCCTGCGCCTGCGGCTCGACATCGCGCCCGAGGCCCTGCGTCAACCGGTGCCGCCGATGCTCCTGCAGACCCTCGTCGAAAATGCGGTCAAGTATGGCATTTCCTCCCGGCCCGAGGGCGGCGAGATTGCCATCACCGCGCGCTGCGCGGACGGCCGCCTCGATCTGCGCGTGACGAACCCGGGCGAACTTTCCCGCAGCGCCCGCCCCGATGCCACCGGTTCCACCGGCCTGGGCCTGCGCAATGCATCGAACCGCCTGCGGCTCCTGTTCGGCGAGAAGGCCACCTGTGTCTTGCGCGAGGGGCCGCCGGGCACCGTGGTGGCCGCCGTCTCCCTGCCACTCGACCTGGGGGTGGCCGCCGGCCTCCGTCACTTTGAGCGTGGGCGGGTGGGCTTGCCCGTGGCCATGCCGGCGGGTCGGCCGGCCGCGGAGGTGTTGCGATGAAGGCGCTGCTGGTGGACGACGAACGCCTCGCCCGGAGCGAGCTGCGCCGCCTGCTGGCCGCCCATCCGGAGATCGTCATCGCCGGTGAGGCGGCGAATCCCATGCAGGCCCGCGAGCAGCTCGGGGCGCTCCAGCCCGACCTCATTTTCCTGGATGTGCAGATGCCGGGCGAGAACGGGCTGGAGTTCCTCGCTTCCCTCGAACCGCCCGTGCCCCACGTGATCTTTACCACGGCCTACGACGAATTTGCCGTGAAGGCCTTCGATCTCAATGCACTGGACTACCTGCTCAAGCCGGTGGACCCCGCGCGCCTGGCCACCGCCGTCGAAAAGCTGCGCGACCGGACGGGTGCCGCCGCCCAGCCGGCCGACCGGCCGGCGCGCCTCGCCCCGGATGACAAGGTCTTCGTCCGCGAGGGTGAGCGCTGCTGGTTTGTGGAAGTGAAGTCGATCCGCCTGCTTGAGAGCGAGGGCAACTACACCCGGGTCCACTTCGCCGATGCCCAGCCCCAGCTTTTCCGCTCGCTCAATGCGATGGAGGAGCGGCTCGACCCCCGGTCCTTCTTTCGCGCCAACCGCCGCCAGATCATCAATCTCCAATGGATCGACGGCATCGAGCCGTGGTTCAGTGGCGGCCTGCTGGTCCAGCTCAAGGGCGGGGCGAAGGTCGAACTGAGCCGCCGCCAAGCCCAGGAATTCCGCGACAAGATGAGCCTGTGAACAAAGAAGCTAGGAGCGAGAAGCGAGAATCGAGAAGAACAGCCCCGCCTGCCAACGCCTGCACTGCCGAATTCTCGCTTCAAACTTCTAGCTCCTCGCTCCTCACTCTTTTCTTTCCCCCATGATCGACGCCCGCCATCTGACCAAGGTCTTCCACGACAAGAAGCGCGGGGAGATCCGCGCCGTGGATGATGTCTCCTTTCGCTGCGAGCCCGGCCGCATCTACGGCCTGCTCGGCGCCAACGGCGCGGGGAAAACCACGACACTCCGGCTGCTGGCCACCTTGCTCAAGCCGACCGCGGGCGACGCCACGGTGGCGGGCTTCGGCGTCGCGACCGCTCCGGAACGCGTCCGGGCTTCCCTCGGGTTCCTCGCCGCCAGCACTGCCCTGTACGGCCGGCTCACGGCCCGCGAGACCATCGCCTACTTCGGGCAGCTGAACGGCATGGACGACGCCCTCATCGCCGCCCGGACCAAGCTGCTCGCCGACGAGCTGGAGATGCACGACTTCCTCGACCGCCGGGTCGACAAGTTCTCGACCGGCATGAAGCAGAAAACGTCCATCGCGCGCACCCTGATCCACGACCCAGCCGTGCTCATCTTCGACGAGCCAACCCTCGGCCTCGATGTCATGGCCGCCCGCACCATCGTCCGCTTCGTCCGCGACTGCCGCGCCCGGGGCAAGACCGTCATCTACTCGACGCACATCATGAGCGAGGTGGAGAAGCTGTGTGATGCCATCGGCATTATCCATGACGGACGCCTGCTGGCGACTGGCACATTGGAGGAGTTGCGGATCGCCTACGCCGAATCCGATCTTGAGGAAATCTTTGTCAAGGTGGTGACCGGAGCCGGAAAGGCCGCCGCATGAAAACCCGCGACATTTTCACAGTCTATTTCAAGGAACTGCGCGATACGCTGCGCGACCGGCGCACCATCATCACGATGTTCGTCCTTCCGACGATCCTGATGCCCACGCTCATCTTCGGATTCGGCTTCATCGCCTCCAAGGTCGTGCGCCAGGCCCGCGCGGAGACGCCCACCATCATGATCCTCGGCGCGGCGTCGTCCTCCGCGGTCCGTTCCGCGCTGGAGGCCCACCCCCGGATCCGCGTCGTTCCGGCCGCGGACGACTACCGGACGCGCATCTCGGACAAGACCCTGCGCGCCGCGGTCGAGCTCCCCGACGACTTCGACGCTGCCCTGGCCCGCGGTGAACCCGCGCAGGTCCGCATCTATTACTACGAGGGCGAACTCAAGTCGGGCTTTGCCGCCGGCGAGCTCGACCGCTTCTTTCGCGACTACCGCGAGAAGACCCTGCAGGCCCGGCTCGACTCGCGCGGATTGCCGGCGACGCTGCTCAGGCCCTTTGACGTGACCCGCCAGAACGTGGCCCCACCGGAGAAGGTGGGCGGCAATCTGATCGGCGGCTTCATCCCCTACATCATCATCCTGCTCTGCTTCACGGGCGCGATGTACCCCGCGATGGACCTCACGGCGGGAGAGAAGGAGCGCGGCACCATGGAGACGATTCTGTGCAGTCCGGTCGGCCGGACTGAACTGCTGCTCGGCAAGTTCCTGATGGTCCTGACCGGCTCGCTCAGCACCGTGGTGCTCGCCGGAGTCTCGTCGGCGATCACCATTCCGCTCGGCGGACTACTTTTCTCGCGGGGTGGTGGCGCGGCGGCCGCGGCCAGCGCGGCGGCGTCCGGGGGAACGATGCCCCTGATTGACCCGCTCGGTCTGCTGGCATGCTTCGTGATGGTGCTGCCGGTCGCGGTGCTCTTTGCCGCTGCCATTTTCACGCTCGCCCTGTTCGCGAAGAGCTACAAGGAAGCCCAGAGCACCGTCTCGCCGCTGATCGTGGTCGTGATTCTCCCCGCGCTCGCGGCGATGCTCCCGGGCGTGGAGCTCAACGCGAAGCTCGCGCTGGTCCCGCTGCTGAATGTCTCGCTGGTGTGCAAGGAACTCGTCTCCGGCGTCTTTCAATGGGACCTGCTGGCACTGATCTTCGGTTCCACCTGCGTCTACGCCGCCGGCGCCCTCGCGCTCGCGGTGCGCATGTTCAACCGGGAGGATGTCATCTTCCGCACGTAACCACGTGCGCACTACGCAGTCGTAAAAGAAGTCTGGGCGTAAACACCGGGTAGATACCCGGGTCGCCGCCTGAATGAAAATGGCAGCGGCCTCAGGCTGCCATTGGTGCCAAGGCCGGCAAACTGGCCGAAACCTGCGCCGAAATTGCCCGTGCGCGCGCGGCCGTGGACGAGGCGCGAGGCCATGGAGATGGGTCCTCTAGGTCCCATCTTCCGTCTCCGTCCTCCGACCCCCCCCGATCCAGGTTTGCAGGCATCGCCCCTTCCTGCGAAGCTCCCGCCATGTTCCCCCAGCATATCATCGCAAAGAAGCGTGACGGGCAGATCTTGTCGCCTGACGAGATCGGCGCCTTCGTGCGCGGAGCGACGGACGGTTCGTGGGCGGACTACCAGCTCTCCGCGTTGCTGATGGCGATTTTCATCCGCGGGATGAACCGGGAGGAGACGGTCGCTCTGACGACCGCGATGATGAACTCCGGCATCGTGGCGAATCTTTCGTCGGTGCGCGGCGTCAAAGTCGACAAGCACTCCACGGGTGGCGTGGGCGACAAGATCTCGCTGCCGCTCGCACCCATCGTCGCGGCGTGCGGCGTGGCGGTTCCGATGATCAGTGGCCGTGGCCTCGGGCACACCGGCGGAACTTTGGACAAGCTGGAGGCGATTCCCGGTTTTCGTACCGGGCTCTCCCTAGATGAATATCGGCAGCAGCTCGAGCGGATCGGCTGCGCGCTGATTGGCCAGACCCGCGAATTGGCGCCAGCGGACAAGAAGCTCTATTCGCTGCGCGACGTGACCGCCACGGTCGAGTGCCAGCCGCTGATTTGTGCATCGATCATGTCGAAGAAGCTTGCGGCGGGTATCGATGCCCTGGTCCTCGACGTTAAATTTGGGCGGGGCGCCTTTATGAAGGAGAAGGCTCACGCCCGCGCCCTGGCGACGGCCATGGTCGGCATCGGTCAGTCCATGGGAAAGGGTGTGCGCGCCCTCCTCACGGCGATGGATCAGCCGCTTGGCCGGACCGTGGGTAACGGGCTGGAGGTGGAGGAGTCGATTGCCTGTCTCCGGGGTGAGGGACCGGCGGATGTGATGGAGGTCACTTACGCGCTGGGTGAACAGATGCTGATGCTCGCCGGGGTCGCGGTGGATGCGAAGGACGCGCAGAAGCAGTTGGAGCACGCCGTCTCGAGTGGGGCGGCCCTCGAAAAGTTTGCGGACATTGTCGCAGCCCAAGGGGGCGACGCGCATGTGGTGGAGAATCCCGCGCGCCTGCCGTCCGCCCGCTGGCAAATCCCGCTCGTCAGTTCGCGGGGCGGGTATGTGAGCGATGTCGATGCGATGGGGGTGGCGCTTGCGGCCCTCCGACTCGGAGCGGGCCGGGCGCGCGCGGAAGATCCCGTGGATCCCGCGGTGGGCGTTTCGGCCCTCGTGAAAATGGGCGAATCAATTGAGGCAGGGCAGCCCTTGTGTATCGTACACTCCAACAGCGAGGCCGCCCTGGCCGAGGCAAACGACCTGCTGCGAAAGGCGATCGCGATGGGTGACGAACCCGTCGAAGCGCCCGCACTGATTCACGAGCTGATTGGCTGAAGCCCGCCGCGGGCGGGATCAGGCCTCCATCTCGGTGAGCTTGGTGGCGGCGCTCTCCCACTCGGCGGTGGCGGCGTTGATCTGGTCGACGATCGTGCTGAGCTCGCGATTGAGGTGATGGAACTTGCCCTTGTCCGAGTAGGTCTCGGGTGCTTCAAGCGCGGCGGTGATCTCTGACTGCTTGGCCTCCAGCTCGGAGACCTTCTTTTCCAGCACGCCGACCTGCTCGCGGAACTTGCGGATCTCGCCCGGGCTGGGCTTGGCGGACGATTTCACATTTGAAATTTCAGATTTGAGATTGGCGGGCTTGGCCGCCTGCGTCGGCCTCGCGTCGGTGAAGCCGGCGGTGAGCGCGGCGCGCTCATTCGTGGCCTTGGACTTCTCGAGGTAGTAATCGTAGTTGCCGGCGTAGGGCGTCAGCCGGCCGCT
>CAMAXB010000181.1 GCA_945862035.1 Opitutus sp. GAS368 | reverse complement strand
CTCCGGCACCTTGTAGTGCAGCAGCTTGTCGAAGCCCGCGAGGGGATGAACGCCCACGATCATGCTTGGGGTGATGACGGGCCGCCGGGAGCCGTGCAAGCACGGGGGCGTGAGCCCCGGATCACGCCCGGTGCTCGCCCCGCCGCGCGTGCAGCGGGATCATGCCGAGCGAGCGCATGAATGGGGCCCAAACGCGGGAATGCGAACGAGGACCGGAGCGGAAGTTGTCCTGAGCCCCCAAGGCCCATGCCCCCGGCGAACGATCGGGTTGACACCCTGCCCGGCGGGTTCAGAGATTTGGCGTGTGAGCAAAGCCCCGGCCCGAGAAAAGTTTAAGTCCCATCTCGCCACCAAAGGGCTCCGCGTCACCAACCAGCGCCTGGCGATTTTTGAGGCGGCTTTTGCGCAGACCGATCACTTCACGGCCGAGGAACTCCTCGACCACGCCCGGGCGATCGATGACTCCGTTTCGCGGGCCACCGTGTACCGGACGCTGCCGATCATGATCGAGAGCGCCCTGCTGCGGGAGGTCGATATCGGCAAGAACCTGAAGTACTACCTTCCCAATCCGGACAACAATGCGCAGGTCGCGCAGGTGATCTGCCTCGATTGCGACAAGATTTTCGAGATCAACGCACCGTTCATGGAGTGGTACGGGAATTCCGTTTCCTCCAAGCTCGGTCTCACGCCGGTCTCTCAGCGGCTGCAGGTCACCGCCCACTGCATCACGCTCAAACAGACCGGCGTGTGCAAGCATCGCAACTGACGGCATGCCCAAGAAGGAAGATCCCGCGTTCGATATCGGTTTTTACGAGTCCATCCTGCGGCGCGAGCCGCGCTACAGCGACGTGATTGAGATTCTGGGCGGGCTCTATACCAAGGTCGGACGGATTGCCGACGGGCTGCGGATGGATCGCCGCTTGGTGAAGCTCGAGCCGAAGAATGCGACCGCGCACTATAATCTCGCCTGCAGCCTCGCGCTGTCCAAGCGACGGGCCGACGCCCTCCGCTCCCTGCGCCAGGCCGTCAGCCTCGGCTATGAGGATTACGACTGGATGTCCCAAGATCCTGACCTCGAGGGATTGAAGACCGCGCCCGAGTTCAAGCTCCTGTTGAAGAAGCTCCAGCCGAAAAGCTAGGCCGCGGCCGCAGACCGCGGAATGACCCATGCCCAATGGGCAATGGCCAATGAGCGGAAAGCGAACCGCCCCGAATAGAAGCCGAGGGGCGAAACTGGCCGCCGCACCCACCTCGGTCGCTCGGACTCCAATTCGTCATTCGGATTTCGTCATTCGGGATTACTTCCGCCGATTTGCCTAAGGCTCGCCATTGGACATTGATCATTGGTCATTGGTCATTTCCCATTCCCGTCCCTCCCCATGCCCGTCCTCGACTACGAACCCCTCGTCCTTTCGCCGCGCCGCGAGGTGCCCCGGCTGTCGCCGATTCAGGAGGAGGTGCGGGCCCTGAAGAAGGAGCGCAATGCGGTCATCCTCGCCCACAATTATCAGATCGAGGAGATTCAGCAGGTGGCCGACTACGTGGGGGATTCGCTCGGTCTTTCGTACCACGCCCAAGCGGCCAAGTCCGATGTGATCCTGTTCTGCGGCGTGCACTTCATGGCGGAGACGGCCAAGATCGTGAACCCCGGCCGCACGGTCCTGCTGCCCGACCTGAACGCCGGCTGCTCCCTCTCCGATTCCTGTCCCCCCGACCGCCTCGCCGCCTACAAGGCCGCCCACCCCGGGCTCTATGTCGTTGCGTACATCAACTGCTCGGCCGGGGTAAAGGCGCAGAGTGATGTCATCTGTACGAGCGGCAACGCGATCAAGATCGTCCAGCAAGTGCCCGCCGACCGGGAGATTCTCTTCGTCCCCGACCAGAACCTCGGCCAATGGGTGTCGCAGCGCACGGGACGCAAGATGCGGCTGTGGCCGGGCTCCTGCTATGCCCACGTTCAGTTCACCGTGCAGGCTCTGGAGAAGGTCCGCGCCCAATTTCCCGGAGCGCCCATCGTCGCCCATCCGGAGTGCGTGCAGGCCGTGCGCGACCTTGCGGACGAGGTGTGCAGCACCGAGTTGATGGTAGGCTTCTCCCGCAGCCACCCGTCCGACCAGATCATTGTCGTGACCGAGAGCGGCATGCTCCACCGGCTCCGCCGTGAAGTACCGGACAAGACCTTCATTGCGGGGCCGACCGATTCCTGTGCGTGCAACGACTGCCGCTACATGAAGATGAACACGATCGAGAAGGTGCGGGATGCGCTCAAGACGCTCTCGCCCGCGATTGAGGTGCCTGAGCCAGTTCGCAGCGCGGCCTTGATCCCAATCCAGCGCATGCTCGATTGGAGCAAGCGCTAAGCCGGCCGGACGCCGGGCCAGAAGCCATGAAACCTGTGGCCGCGACCACCCCCTCCCGCGTTTGGCTGCTTGTTCTGTCCCTGATCCTGGTCGTGCAGAGCCTGATGGTGGTCACGCTGTGGCAGCGATTAAACGCCGTCCAAGCGGAGCGCGCGACCGCTGAGCGGATCCTCATCGCCGCCCGGCAGCGGGCCGAGGCCGAGCGAGCCACTCTGGTCGCCCGTCTCCGCGCGGCGGAAGCGCGGGTCGCGGAATTCGCACCCCCGGTCCGACCCGTAGACGCCCCGCCCGCCGGTTCCATTCTGCTCGAACGCACCCTCGAGTCTCAGGTGGCCTTTACCTACGGCACGCCCCAAGAGGCCGGGCGCTATGTCGGGCAGACGCTCCAGCGCCTCTTCGCCGCGCGGAAGCTGCAGACTCCGGAGGAGATCGAGCAGAGCCTCAGGGAGAACGAACTGAACATTCTCTCGATGGGGCCCTTCATCAAGGACGCCGAGCAGCTTGAGTCCGATCCCGCCGTGTTCGCCGAGTTCCAGTCGGCGCTGCTCGGAGAGGTCTTCTCCTTGGATGAAGCCCGAAGGGTTCAGGCGCGCGACCTGATCCGTGGCCTGAAGGCGGGCGTCGCCGGCGAGGAGGTGGGGACCGAGGGGTGGAGCGCCGCCAATCTGCAGGCGACCCAACGCCTGCTGGGCCTCCTGACCCCGGAGGAGCAGAGCGCGCTCCAGCCCGAGATCACGTTCATCTCGTCCTATGGCGTGCTGCTCGTCCCGACGTACTCCCTGCTCACCCAGTGACCAATCGCTCCCAGCGCTGATCAACGGCCGACTGCCGGCGCAGGAAGCGGCAAACCGCCAGCAGGTCATCTTGGATCGGTGAACCCTTGAATTCAGGAAAGAAAAGCACAGGGGGCCGCGATCCCGCGATACTCACCGCAGCCCAAACACCAGTTGCAGCAACGTGGTCAGGTCGCGGGCCGGGACGTGTCCGGTGCCACGCGCGGTCACGAGCTGCTTGCAGCGGTGCATGCGCACCCGCTCTGTATCCACCTGAGTGATGCGGACCGCATTGGGCGCCATGCCCGTGACATCAGCCGCAGTGAGCGGCGTCCAGGCATAGGGCAGGCCCGTGGGATTGAGCTTCACTTCCCAGCCCGCCAGCCCCGAGGAAGGAATCGGCTTCGTCAGCAGGCCCGGGTAACGACGGATAAAGTCCGGCTCACGCCCCGCCGCGATACGGAAAGTGACGGCGGCCGGCTGGCGCGCGAGGTACTCCTGGAAATTATTCACCTCGCGTTCGCGGAAGCGCGTGAAGAAGTCGAGCGGGTCGAAGCCCGTCAGGTTCATCCCGTTCCACAGCGCATGGACATTGGGGCTGCCGAACTTCCGGAAGCTGTACCACGAGGAAAAGTTGTCCGTCATCCGCAGACCGAACTCAAAGTGCAGGTGCGCCCGCTCCTTGGGGATCGTGTAGCCGCCCGCACTCCGCCCCATCGTCGCGATGGTCTGGCCCGTCGCGACGCGATCGCCGACCTTAAGTCCGCTCTCCACCACGCTCAGGTGGGCGTAGAGGGTGTAGATCGCGGGCGTGACGTCCGGGTGCTCCAGCACGATGTAGCGGCCGTAACTGCTGTCGCCGGGCTTGGTGCTGATGTGGCGGACTACACCGGACAGCGCGGCAAAGATCTTGTCGGTGGCCTCGCCCTGGCGGTTGCGGGCCACCGGGTACAGATCGAGCCCCTCGTGAAACTGGGAACCACTTGTCCGCACGCAGCCGAACAGGCCGGAAGTGACCTCCCCCGATTCGGTGGGCTGGATAAAGGTCTCGATCGACCGGCCATCGCGGAACGCGGTGTTGGGCGTCGGCCAAGCGAGGTCAAGCCGCTGGGCCTGGGCCGTGCTGGCGGCCACTCCCATCGCGACGGTCAAATAAATCAGGGCCCGGAAGCTCATGAGGAAAATCGCGGAGGAGGATCAACCCGCGGCGCGCGCGGACCAAGGCCAGAGTTTTTCTCGGCAAATTTCACGCGGAGACCGGTTCATCCATCGACTCCATGATCTCCGCCCCGACGGCATCGGCGAGGAGACGACCACGGTCCGACAATCGCAGGCGTCCGGTTTCGAGCAGGGCGAGGCCGTCTTCGGCCAAACGCTGCACCAAGGCGTCCACCGTGGACCACGGCGCATCCGGGTAGCGGTGCCGCAGGGCGTTCAGGTCGACCCCTGCGTTCATGCGGAGGCCAAAGATCAGCGAGTCCTCCAGCAGGAGCGCCGGCGTGAGCGCCACGCGGTCCTCGGTCATGCGCGCTCCCCGCGCCACCCGGGCGCGCCACTCCACCAGGTCGGCGATGTTGGCCCCCCGCAGGCCGCCCTGCTGCGACGCGGCGGACGGCCCGAGCCCGACCCACTCGTGCATGTGCCAAGTGGCCAGGTTGTGCCGGCAGGCATGCCCAGGACGTGCGAAATTCGACACCTCGTACTGCGCATAGCCCGCGCCGGCCAGGCGCGCCCAGGTGGTCTCGTAGAGTTGCGCCTCGTTTTCGACGTCTAATTTAACCCGTCCCGCCGAGAGCTTTACCCACAGCTTGGTGTCCTCCTCGAAAGTGAGGCAGTACGCCGACAAGTGGTCCGGCGCCAGCGCCACCGCCGCATCAATGTCCGCGTTCCACTCCGCCTCCGTCTGGCCGGGTAGCGCGAACATCAGGTCGAGGTTCACACTGGCAAAGCCGGCGGTGCGGATGCGGCCATAGGCGCGCATCACCTGGTCGAGGGTGTGCTGACGCCCAAGGGCGTCCAGCAGGGCGGGCTGAAAACTTTGCACGCCCATTGAGATCCGCGTCACCCCAATTTCCTTCAGGGCGGCCAAGCGTGCGTCGGTGACCGACGCCGGGGCCAGTTCAACGGTCCACTCGAGCAATTGCGGACTGCGGAATTCGGAAGGCGGAGTGGCCGACACGGAACCTAAGCGGCGTTGGATGATGGCGCCGAGACGAATGATATCGGTCGGGGCGAGCAGGCCGGGGGTGCCGCCACCCCAGAAGACGGTGGTGACCGGACGGGGCCATTCGACCAGATTCGCCTCTTCCTCGATCCCGGAAAGGAACCCCTCGACCCCGTCTGCGGTCGGGGAGGTTTGGTAGAAGGCACAGAAGTCGCAGGTGCTCGCGCAAAAGGGGACATGCACGTACACACCCAGCGGGCGGGCGGTTCCTGCGGGTGCCTCGGAGGGGGCGGGCGTTATTTCGCTTGTTGCCAAGGCGGTGTCTTTGTGGTGCTTAATCCGTTAACTTTACTTGAGCAAAATCATGCAAAACAACCCGTTCGCCCACGCGAGACGAATCTGCCTGTGGCTGGCTGCGGCCTTGAGCCTCGGTTTCCTCACCGGCTGCGATGAAGTGAGGATCACGAATCTCACGCCTTCCTCGCTGCCGGAGAACCCGTCGCAGATTTACACGATCTCGGCTCGCATCACCACCCATACCCCGGGCTATGTCGAGGGTTCGCTCCAGCCGCGCATCGTGGTCGACGGGCAGAACTTCACCCTGCAGCGCAGCCCGCTCGGGGCGGACATCTTCGAGTTCGACTACCAGGTTCAGCCCGGTCGCAGCGAGCTCGCCTACTACATTCTGGCTCCCTACCAGGTGGAGTACAATGGCGCGGTGACCCAGCGCGAGGTCTACACCGGGGTCACCCGCGTGGGCATTGTCGGCCGCTACGTCCTCTCGCTCGAGGTCAACCGCGGTCCCGTCGGGGCCCGCATTGGCGTGCTCGGCCGCGGCTTCTCGCCGCAGGATGTGGTCTACTTCGACAATGTCCCGGCCCGCACCTCCTTCGAGTCGGCCAACTCGATGAGCTTCTTTGTCCCCGCGGTTGACACCAATCGCAACTACCGCGTGCAACTGAGCAGCGCCGCCGGCACCTCGGTGGTCGGCACGTTCCGCGTCGACGGCAGCAGCCTGAGCGTCTTCCCCAGCT
>CAMAXB010000180.1 GCA_945862035.1 Opitutus sp. GAS368 | reverse complement strand
GGCACGAGCGTGGAGCAGACGGAGCGCGACTTGAAGCGGCTGTTCCGCGAGGCGCACTGGAACCAACTTCACCTCCGGATCATTTTCTATGGGCGGGAGCACTGCACCGCGCGTGGCTGCGATGGCCACACCTGCGAATTATGTGCGACGTTTTCGCCAAGGGTCCCGCGAGCTCGGCGGGTGTAGCCGGCCAAGGTGGAGCGTCCAGTCCCCTGAATGGACCGGAGACATGTGTGACCCATGTCTCCGGTCCATACAGTCCCCAAGGCGCTGGATTGGTCGCAGGCTGTCGCAGCGGCGACGGCGATTCGATCCAGCGGCTTGGGGGCAAGCCGCTCCACCTCAATCCCCGGGGTCAGCGACCCCAGCTACACCCAGAGCCTCGTTCCGAAAGAAGGGATCGGGTGGTCTGATGTAGCGGGCCTCGCGGAGGCCGGTCCGAGGTGCGGGCCAGGCCAGCCGCGCCCAACCTGACGGACCTTACTTCGTCGCGTCGACGGCGGCGACGAAGGCCTTGGCTTTTGCGGTGATCGCGGCCCAGTTCTTTTCCTTGAGGGCCTTGGCCTCGACGAGCGAGCTGCCGGCGGCGGTGGCGTAAGCCCCGGCCTTGATGAATTCGCCGACGTTTTCGGCGGTCACGCCGCCGGTCGGGACCATCTCGACGTGGGGCAGGGGGCCCTTGAGCGACTTGATGTAGGCGGGGCCGAAGAACTCGGCGGGAAAAATCTTGGCGGCGTCGGCGCCGGCTTCCCAGGCGTTGACGACCTCGGTGGGCGTGAGGGCTCCGCTGAAGATCGGAATGCTGTAGCGCTTGCAGAGGGTGATCACATCGGGCCGGAGGGCCGGGGTGACGACGAAGCGCGCGCCGGAGAGGATGCCCATGCGGGCGGTCTCGGCGTCGAGCACGGTGCCCAGACCAAAGAGGAAGTCGGGCAGCTCGGAAGTCGCCTTTTCCAGCATGCGGATCGCGCCGGGCGTGGTCATGGTCAGCTCGATGCTGGTGAGACCACCGTCGGCGAGGGCCTTGGCGCAGTCGAGGAGGCCGTCGGAGTTCTCCGCGCGAATCAGCGCGATGACCTTCTCCGTGCGGATCTTGGAAAGGATGGCGTCTTTTTTCATGGGTCCGCCAAGCTGTCGTGCGCGTGGCCCCGAGGCGAGTGAAACGTGGCGGACAGTCGGAGCGGGCTGGTCGGATTTTGGGCCCTGTCAGGTCCAGCCGCGAGGCGGTCCCGCTCGGCATCCGAGGGTCCGGGCGCCGACCGCGCCGTGTCGCCGGGCGGGGGCCCGCGCCACGCAGGGGCCGGAAAAATTGGTGCCCGGGCGCGGACTCGAACCGCGATGCTGTTAGGCACAGGCTTCTGAGACCTGCGTGTCTACCAATTCCACCACCCGGGCAGGGGAGGGAGTGACGAAAACACGGGGCCGGGACCCCTGAGGCAAGCCCGAATTCTGCCGGGAGGGCCGATGGCCGGGGCGAACGCGGCCGGAAGCGGCTTACTTGCCAAAGGCGAATGCCGCGAGGTCCGCCCGCGCGACCTTCATCTCATCAAGAATACGATGCGCATGGTCCAGCAGCTGCGTGCCGGCCGGCGTGAGTTTAACGCTGCGGCCCAAACGGTCGAAAAGGCGCAGCTCAAGGTCTTCCTCCAAGGACTTGATCGCATGGCTGACGGCCGACTGGGTCAAATTCAGTTCCCGCGCGGCCATCGTAAAGCTGCCCACGCGCGCAAGTGTCGTGAAGGCGAGTAGCTTGCGGCTATCCAGAATAGGCGTCATAGGGAGTTCGCTGACTACCCCTGACAAGCAGGTACCAAGCCAGCGCCCACCGGCCCCGTGAAGATAACTACTTTTCGTCCGGCCGGGCCGGATGAAATCGCTAACTGCTGAAAACAAGTTGTTTAGGCGTACCGCTCCTCTTTCCACGGGTCGGCGTCATTGGAGTAGCCCCGCACTTCCCAGAATCCGAGCTTATCGTTGGGCAGGAAGGTGATGGCCTTGACAAATTTGGCGCCCTTCCACGCGTAGAGTTTGGGAATGATCACCCGCGCACGCCCGCCGTGCTCACGGGGGAGGGGGCCGCCGTCGAAGCGGGTCGCCACCAGGACGTCGTCGTCGAGGCACTTTTCGATCGGCACATTGGTCGAGTAGCCGTCGTAGCTCGTAAAGTAGACAAAGCGGGCCTCGGGCTTGGGCTGGGCCAGTTCGTAGAGCGTGGTGAAGGCCACGCCACCCCAGCGGCAGTCGTACTTGCTCCAGGTGGTCACGCAGTGGAAATCGCTGGTGTCGTCAACTTGCGGAAGCGCGTTGAAGGCGGCCCAGGAAAGCGTCGTCGGCTTCTCAACCAGGCCGTCGAGCGCCAAGGCCCACTCGGATTCAGGGATGTCGGGCTGGACGCCGAGGTCGAGGACCGGGAAGCCGGTGGTCAATTTCTGCCCCGGAGGCAGTCGGCCGCCGGCGGGAACCGCGCGTCTACGGACGCCTGCCGCGACCTGCTTCTCCGCCCATTTCTGCTTCGCTGCGATGTAGCGCTCTTTCGACATGCCGGCAGAGTAGGAAGGCGGCCGGCATTCGCAAGTGCGGGCGATCGTGCTCGCCCGCATGACTTCTCCCGGGAAACGTGAATCCGGAAGGTTTACCACGAAACACACGGAAGACACGAAAGTCGGATCCGAACCCTCTGTTCGTGAACTCTCGTGTGTTCCGTGTGTTTCGTGATGAATCGGTTTTCGCTAAGAGCCTAGAGACAAGCGATTCCGCTCAACTCTTGGGCTCGTCCTCGATCAGGTCGCCTTCGAGCGCGATACGCACCGGCTCGCGGCGGCGGTGGTAGTAGAGCGCCATGCCGCCCTGATAGGAGGTCGCGACCATGCCCACGACGATGTAGACAAAGCGATAGAAGTTCTCGACGACCGGCATGATCTCCGCCTCCTCGAGCCCGGCATTGCGGAAGGATTCCACCAGTTCGGGCGTGATCAGCGCGCGCATCTGGACGGGGTCAAAGGTGGCGATCCGCGCACTGGTGTAGAGAATGATGATGGCGAGCAGAATCAGCTGGCTGCGGATGAGCCAGCGGATGGCCTCGGGATCGCCGATCTTTAGCCGGCCAACGCCGTGCAACTCCACGATGGCGGCCGCCGTCGCCAGAACGCCGGCGGTCGCGCCGACCGCATCGCCGCTGAACGCGGACAATGCCGCGAAGAGCCCGCCCAGAATCATCAGCATGCGGCCATCCACCGACGCGAGCCGCACGACGCGGGCGAGCACTTCAGCCGGGAGGGGAGGAGGCGATGAACGGAAACCGAACATGAACCTTTGATCTGAAGCGATCTCGCGACCGACCGCGAGCGCGTTGTTGGTGGGGGTGGAGCGTGTTGCCCTCAACACGCTGGCCTGGGGAATCACGATCCAGCGTCTTGGGGGCAAGTCGCTCCACCTCGATCAATCCCCTGCTGTGCCACGTCGCGCCACCCGGACGAGCGGGGCGGGCGTTTTGGCGCTCTTATTTGGTGGCGCCCCGCCTTCCTCCCTCGAAGCGCGAATTGGCGTATCCCATGCAGGGAGCGTCGCATGGATCTCAACACGCTTACCCAGATGTCGCGCCAGGCCGTCACCGATGCCCAGGCGGAGGCGCGTCGTCGTTCCCATCACGAGGTCGACACGTGGCACCTGCTGCATGCGCTGCTCGCGCAGGCCGACGGCATCGTGCCGGCCCTGGCGGACAAGCTGGGGCTGACCGCATCCGCCCTCCAGCTCGCGGCGGAGCGCGAACTCGATCGTCTGCCCAAGGTTTCCGGCAGCGTCGACACGTCCAAGGTCTACGTCACGCAGGCCTTCAACGAGGTCCTGACCCGCGCCGAGTCCGAGGCCAAGCAGCTCAAGGACGAGTTCATCTCGGTCGAGCATCTCTTGCTCGGCCTGATCGAAGTCGCGAAGCCCGATTCCCTCGCCAAGTACTGGAGGTCCTTCGGGCTTGATCGCGCCAAGGTGCTCACGGCGCTCAAGACGCTGCGCGGCGCGCAGCGCGTCACGAACGACAATCCCGAGTCGACCTACAACGCCCTCACCAAATACGGCGTCGATCTGGTGGCGCAGGCCCGCAAGGGGAAGATCGACCCCGTGATCGGGCGCGACGAGGAGATCCGCCGCACCATCCGCATTCTTTCCCGCAAGACGAAGAACAACCCGGTGCTGATCGGGGAGCCCGGCGTGGGCAAGACTGCGATCGTCGAGGGGCTCGCGCAGCGCATCGTGCGGGGCGATGTCCCCGAGGGGATCAAGGACAAGACCGTGTTCTCGCTCGACATGGGCGCGCTGGTCGCCGGGGCCAAGTACCGCGGCGAGTTCGAGGAGCGACTCAAGGCCGTGCTCAACGAGGTCAAGCAGAGCGAGGGCCGCATCATTCTCTTCATCGACGAGCTGCACACCATTGTTGGCGCCGGCAAGTCCGAGGGCGCGATGGACGCGGGCAATCTACTCAAGCCGATGCTCGCCCGCGGGGAGCTGCACTGCATCGGGGCGACCACGCTGGATGAGTACCGCAAGTACATCGAGAAGGACGCCGCGCTCGAGCGCCGCTTCCAGCCCGTGCTGGTCGAGCCGCCGTCTGTCGAGGACGCGATCTCCATCCTGCGTGGCATCCGCGAGCGCTTCGAGCTGCATCACGGCGTCCGCATCCAGGACAATGCGCTGGTCAGCGCCGTCACGCTTTCCGACCGCTACATCGCGGATCGTTTTCTCCCGGACAAAGCGATCGACCTGATCGACGAGGCCTGCGCGATGATTCGCACCGAAATGGATTCGGCTCCGCAGGAACTCGACGCCCTGCAGCGCCGCGTGCTTCAGCTTGAGATCGAGGAGGCGGCCCTGAAACTGGAGAAGGACGATGCCTCGAAGCAGCGTCTCGACACGCTCCGCCGCGAGCTCGCCGACGTGCGGACGCAGGCCACCGCCCTGCGGGCGAAGTGGGAGAAGGAAAAGGCCTCGGTTGATCGCGTCCGCAAGGTGCGCGAGGAACTCGATGCGACGCGCGTCGAGCTGGAGAAGGCCGAGCGGGCCTACGACCTCAACAAGCTCGCGGAGCTGCGGCACGGCCGCATCCCGCAGCTTGAGGCCGAGCTGAAGAAGCTCGAGACGGGCGAGGCCAAGACGGAGCTTTTCAAGGAGGAGGTCTCGTCGGAGGAGGTCGCCGAGATCGTGGCGAAGTGGTCGGGCATTCCGGTCACGCGCCTGGTGGAGGGGGAAAAGGAGAAGCTCCTGCGCCTCGGCGAGGTGCTGCATGAGCGGGTCATTGGACAAGAGGAGGCGGTCCAACTCGTGAGCGAGGCCATCCTGCGCGCGCGCGCCGGGATCAAGGATCCGCGCCGGCCGGTGGGGAGTTTCCTCTTCCTCGGGCCGACCGGCGTCGGCAAGACCGAGCTGGCGAAGACGCTGGCCGAGACGCTATTTGACAGTGAGGCGGCCATGATCCGCATCGACATGTCCGAGTACATGGAGAAGCACTCGGTCGCGCGTCTGATCGGTGCGCCTCCGGGCTATGTCGGCTACGACGAGGGCGGCCAGTTGAGCGAGGCCGTGCGGCGGAAGCCGTACGCGGTGGTGTTGTTTGACGAGATCGAGAAGGCGCATCCGGACGTGTTCAACGTCCTGCTGCAGGTGCTCGACGACGGTCGCATCACGGACGCGCAGGGGCGCACGGTGGATTTCAAGAACACGATCATCATCATGACCTCGAATCTCGGGAGCCGCTTCCTGCTGGAGGGCGTGACCGGGGACACGATTCCGGAAAGCGTGCGCGAGGGTGTGATGGCGGAGCTGCGGCGCGCGTTCCGGCCGGAGTTCCTGAACCGCATCGATGAGACGATCCTCTTCAAGCCGCTGACGCTGGATGAGATCACGCGCATTGTGGACCTGTTGCTGGCCGATCTGAACACGCGTCTGGTGGACCGTCGGGTGACGGTCACGTTGGACAAGAAGGCGAAGGCTTGGGTCGGCGAAAAGGGCTATGATCCGGTGTTCGGGGCCCGGCCGCTAAAGCGATTCCTGCAGCGCAACATTGAGACGAGTCTGGCGCGGGCGCTCATCAGCGGCGCGGTCGCGGAGGGCAGTACCGTCAGCTACCAGGTGAAGGATGATGCGCTGGTGATGGGGTAGGTGGAGCGCCTTGCCCTCAAGGCGCTGGCTCGACGGATCGCGTGTCTACTCTCGCGTTCCACTTGTACGGCCATGTTTCCGCGGTGCTGCAGAGACCCTTCACGACAGGGTTATTCAGGATGTAGCCAAAGGTTGCCTGCGCCTCTTCGTTACTTCGCAGGCGGTGATCAAAGCATCCGTCCTGCCAGCGA
>CAMAXB010000179.1 GCA_945862035.1 Opitutus sp. GAS368 | reverse complement strand
ATAATGCGCAGGCCTGGATACGGCAGCAAAAGTCTGTCGCACCTGACCGCCCCTTCGTCCTCTACTTCGCACCGGGCGCCATCCACGCTCCGCTGCAGGCACCGAAGGCGTGGATTGACCGGTTCAAGGGGCAGTTCGATCAGGGCTGGGACCACTACCGGGAGATGACCTTCGCCCGCCAGAAAGAGCTTGGGGTCATTCCAGCCGATGCGAAGCTAACGCCCCGTCCTGCAGAGTTGGCGGCCTGGGATTCCCTTTCGCCAGACCAAAGGAAAGTTTCCGCGCGGATGATGGAGGTGCTGGCGGGGTTCATGGCGCAAACCGATCACGAGATCGGCCGGATGTTGGACACCATTCGCGACCTTGGGCAATCCGACAACACGCTGGTTGTCTTCATTGCGGGCGACAATGGCGCAAGCCTTCAGGGCGATAGCGAGGGAAAATTCAGTCTCCAGGTGACGGGCAATGGCGTGCACGAAACCACGGAAGATCTCCTTGGCCGTCTGGACGAGCTTGGCTCGGCGACGTCGAGTCCGCAGTACCCGACCGGTTGGGCTTGGGCAGGAAATACCCCGTTCCAATGGGGGAAACAGTTCGCTTCGCATCTGGGCGGGACTCGTGCGCCGCTCGTGGTCAGCTGGCCTGGCCGCATCCGGGCGGCTGGCGGGATTCGCGGGCAGTATCACCATCTGATCGATATCGTCCCGACGCTGTTTGAAGCGGCGGGCGTGCCGGCTCCCACTCAGGTAAACGGCGTGGTGCAGATGCCGGTCGACGGGGTCAGCATGCTTTACACGTTTGATGATGCGAGCGCGGCCGACCGTCGGACGATCCAGTACTATGAGACGTTTGGCAACCGTTCGATTTACCACGATGGCTGGCTGGCTGGAGCCCGCGGCGGTCGCATCCCGTGGATCCGGACCGGCGATTTTGATTTCGATAAACAGCCCTGGGAGCTGCATCATATCGGTGAGGATTATTCTCAGGCAACTGACCTGGCCGCCGCCGAGCCGGAGCGGCTTGAAGCCATGCGCGCACGTTTCATGCAGGAGGCGCGACGCTTCCAGGTTCTGCCAATCGACCCGCGATCCAATGAACGAATTTCGCCCAAGCTGCGCCCTAGCCTAACGCCCGGACGCACCACGTTTACCTACTATGGTCCTCCGCTCAACCTCTTCGACAACCTAGCCCCGCCGGTTCGTAATGAGTCGTACACGATTGAAGCGGAGATCATGGTCCCGGCCGGAGGCGCGGACGGTGTGATCGTTGCCGACGGTGGTACGATGGGGGGGTACTCGCTTTTCGTAAAGGACGGGCGCATCCACTACCTCTATAATTTCGTCGGGCGGGAACTCACCCTGCTGGCGGCGGGTGAGCGCCTTCCGCCGGGGCCGGCTACGGTGGCGCTGCGTTTCGACTATGACGGTGGGGGCCGGGGAAAGGGTGGTCGGGCCGTGTTGGTGGTGAATGGTATGCCCGTCGCGGAGCAGCGGGTGCCGAGGACGGCGCCGACCATCTTCTACTGGTACGAGACGTTTGATCTTGGGGAAGACCTCGGAACGCCGGTCGGCGATTATCGGTCGCCGTTTCGCTTCCCGGGAAAGATCGGCAAGGTCACCGTCGAGATCACGAAGGAGGGAAGCAGCGGTGGCGACGAGGCACCGGCGCGGGGTGGCAAGCCCCGTCCGCAGTGAAGCGGACGGGTCGGAAGGTGTGCACCCGCGGGACGGGCCGTGGGCTCAGGCAAATGCGACTGCGGGAGCGCTGCACCATTTCAACGAAGGCGGTTTCATCACCCGCATTGAAACGCTGGATGAGCAGTGCGTCCGCGGCGACTTCGGTCCGGGTGGGGTCGGAGACCGGGATGGACGGACACTTCAACTTGGTAGCCGGAACCGAATAGGTGAGACGGGCGGGGGTGGGAATCATAGGCGTGGGGTTGAAGGGTTGGAATGAACGAACGCCTTTCCCTGTCACCCCTTGCCGTGCCAACGGGATCAGACGATACCTAAGTGAAACATGAGTATATGGATAAAGAGTTTCAGGTACAGATCGACAGCCGCGCGATCATGCAATGTGCAAGCCCGGGTGATTGGAGCGGCTGCATTTTGCGAGCTTCCGTGGCCGGGCGTTCGAGGTCGAAGCGCTGGTGGTCGAGGTCTGCCGGTTCCCCTAGATTGCCGAAGTGGATGACTTGGTCGCGATTTTCCGCCTCGACGGCGGTTTCGTGCTGGCCGCCAGCCGGCGAGGGCGAGGCCGAAGACGGCGAGCAGGGTAGAAGTAAACGGAGCAGGCGGCGTGGCAGGGCGGCGGGAGAAGCGGGAAACGAGAACGGTAAAAATAAAAAAAGCTACGCGGCCTAGCCGCGTAGCTTGAAGGAGGGGCTCGCGTGGAGCGAGGGCTTTACGGGGCCGGGGCGGCGGCTTGGATGATCTCGAGTCGCTTCTGGATTTCAGCCAGCTTGGCGATGAGCTGCTCTTCCTTGGCCTTGCGCTCCTGGCTGTTGACGATGCTCAGCTGGGAAGCGTCTTTGATCACGTTGGCGGGCAGGGAGAGGATGCGGGTCAGAACGCCCTGATCCTTGAAGGACGCGAGGTAGAGGGCGGTGAGCTCCTGCGAGAGGCCAAGGGAGTCGCGGGCGACGGCCTGCGTTTCGACGAGGTTGTTATTCAGCTGCTGGTTGCGGGCCAGCTCGCTGGTGAGAACCACGCTGATCTGGTCCGAAATCTTCTCGCTGTAGCCGACAATCGACTCGCGGGTGAGATTCTGGTCGGAGGCCATCTGGGAGAGGATGGGCTGGATGCGCTCGGCCATGCGGGTCGAGACCTTGTCGACCTGTTCATTCTGCTGAATCTCCGCTTCCTCGGGCGTCTTAGGCAGCGGATTGTAGGGTTGGATCTTCGTGGCGATCGCCGTCGCGAGCTCGTCAACCTTCTCGGCATTGAGCTTGGCGATCTCCTCGTCGGTCATGAAGGCATCGGCTGCGCGCTTCTCAATGGCGTCTTTGAGCAGGGTGTTGACGGCGTCGATCTGACGGCGTGTCTCCTCTGCACTCGCCTTCATCTCGGCGTTGGTCTGCTCACGAAGCGCGGCGATTTCGGACTGCTGGCTCGCCGCCATCTGGGCCACGGTCTTCGTATGCAGCCAATAAGCGCCGCCGCCGATCGCGAGCAGCGTGATGATCACCGCTGGGAGTTGTTCTTTAAGTTTTTGCCACATGGAGGTTAGGGAGTTAGTGCGGTTCTAGCAGGATGGACTGAAATTGCAATGCCGGGGTACGACCTGGCTTTGCGGTTGTTTTCGTAGACCAAGCCCGCAGCGTTTGGTGCCACCCATGAGCTTGAATCGCGGCGAACAACTGGTTTTCGACTATCTCAATGCCAATCCCGAGGAAAAGAGCTACTGGATGGACAAGGTCAGGGCCGCCGGGCGCCTGACCGACGCCCACGCCGCCTCCTCAAGCCTCGCGGACGCGCTCTGGTCGTATTACGAGGAACGGGCCGGCGTGGCCGCGCCGTTCAAGGAACGCGTGCGCCACGAAGGACTCCAGCGCACCAGCATGCGGAACCTCGCCGAACTCCTGCTGCGCCTGTGGGTCCCGCCGAAGCCTAAGCCGGCGGTGCATCCCTGACTGCTCAGCGCCCTTGACCGGGAGAAATCGCTTTTCTTCGAATTCTTTCAACGTTTCGCGAAGTCCTGCGTCTTACTCGGTGGTTCTGGTTAGCATTTTTCCTGCTTAGCGGGAAATTTGGGGTAACTAAGTAAGTAAGTAAGACACGGGCGGGCCGACTAGGGGTAGTCGGCCCGCTTTCTTTTTTGGCCCAGGTTCCGCTCAAGTCACGGTCGCGCAACAATCCGGCGTTTGTGCAAATCGCGCATTTACAACCGGCACGGGGTCTGCAGGGTTACTAACAAGATATCCACACGATGGAAAACCTGAGCGGGGCGATCGCCCCAAAATCGCGGCTCAAGGTCTCTGCAAAGGTGAAAACCTTTGTCTTGGACACCAACGTCCTCCTCCACGACCCTCACTCGATCTACAAGTTCGAGGAGAATAACCTGGCGATCCCCGTCGAGGTTTTGGAAGAACTGGACTCGATCAAATCCGAGCAGAACACGGAACGCGGCCGCAACGCCCGTCGGGTCCACCGCATCCTGCAGGAACTTCTGCCCGATTCGCGCTCGATGCACGAGGGAGTCGAGCTGCCCAACGGCGGCACGCTCTCCATCATCATCAATCCTTACCTGACCGACGTCAGCCGCACCTCCCCGGCAATGACCCGGCTGCGGGCGATCCTCCCGGATCTTTCCAAGAAGGATAATCGCATCATCGCCTCGGCGCTGTTCGTGCAGGAACAGTATACACCGCCGGTCATCCTCGTCACCAAGGACGTCAACGTGCAGCTCAAGGCCCGCGCGCTCGGGCTCGAGTCCGAGGACTACCTGAACGACAAGGTCCCCGAGACGCCCGAGGAGATGGGCTACCGGGACATCCC
The DNA here is from genome assembly GCA_945862035.1 of Opitutus sp. GAS368. Lineage (GTDB taxonomy): Bacteria > Verrucomicrobiota > Verrucomicrobiia > Opitutales > Opitutaceae > CAMAXB01. Next base: position 1,859 of record CAMAXB010000179.1, on the reverse strand, counting down.
GGTCACCGTCTACGAGCTGCAGCGCTTCTGTTCGGAGGGCGAGTTCGACATCGGCAAGGACTCGGCCGAGGGCCTTTACCTCAATGAGTACGTCCTGCTGCGCTCGGATGAGGGTAAGACGATGCCGGCGCGCTACCATGGCGAGGGCGTCGTGCGCCGCCTGCACATTCCCGAATTCGTCAAGGCCCCGGGCGGCATTGCCATCCGGGCGCGCAATCTTGAACAGCAGTTCTTCATGGACGCGCTGCTCGATGACTCCATCTCGCTCATCACCTGCTTCGGCAAGGCGGGCACGGGCAAGACCCTGATTTCCACCGCCTGCGCGCTGCACCAAACTCAGGACGACCCGTCGCGCTACGATGGCGTCTCAATCTCCCGTCCGGTCATCGCCCTCGGCAAGGACATCGGCTTTCTCCCGGGTTCACTCGATGAAAAGATGAAACCGTGGCTGCAGCCTTACTTCGATGCGCTGGAGGTGCTGATTCCCTCCAAGGCGCCCAAGGAACCCCAGTTCGCCGCCAAGAAAGTTTCAAAGAAGAAGCACAAGAAGCACCACGAGAGCGCCCTCTCCGCACCCCCGCAGCCAACCGTGTCCCATTCCGGTCCGTCCTCGGCCCCGCCGATGAAGCCCTACGAGCGGCTGATCCGCAGCGGGTTGGTGGAGGTCGAGGCGCTTTGCTTCATCCGCGGGCGTTCGATTGCGCGCCGCTTCTTCATTCTCGACGAGGCGCAACAGCTCACGCCGCACGAGGTCAAGACGGTCATCACCCGCATCTCCGAGGGCTCGAAGATCGTCCTGATCGGTGACCCGGCCCAGATCGACAATCCCTACGTCGACTCCCGCAGCAACGGCCTGGTCTACTGCCACAATCGCATGAAGGGCCACGCGCTTTCGGCGCATGTGAAGCTCAGCAAGGGCGAGCGCTCCAAGCTGGCGGAGCTGGCGGCGGATCTGCTGTGACGGAGGATGGGACCGGGAGGACGGATGGGACGGACGGGACTTATGGTCGGAAAGGCAGCCGTCCTGTCGGTGCCATTCAGCTCCTCCTCCTCCTGCCCTAGGCGCGCGCCAGGAGGCTCGGCTGGCCGGCCTTGAGCGCCCGACCCTCCATCACCAGCGCAAACGCGCTGGTGAAGAGCAGGTCGCTCACGAGGGAGTTGCGGAGGAAGTATAGGGTGGGCGGAAACTCCGGGTGCCCCACCGTCATCGCCTGCCACCAGCCGGCCGCGCTTTTCGCATAGGCGACGTCGCCCGCCCAGGAGGCGGTGTTGGTCGCGAGGTAAAAGAGCAGGGCGCCCCCCAAGGTGCCGGTGGCCAGAGCGAGCCACGACTTGCGCTGCGCCACGATCAGGCCGATGCCCAGCGCGGCCGCAAAGCACCCGATCCTCACCGCCATCTGCGCCGAGCCATAGCCGTAGCCGTATTGGGTGAGATAGACGTGATTGATCCAGAGATCGCTCGCGAACAGAGCGGCAAACGGCACCGCCCACCATCCCCGCGGCTTCAGGTACACGGCGCCGCAGATGGCCAGAGCCATAAGCGGTGAAAAATTCGCGAGCTCGGTGTTGTGGACCGAAAGGACCCGATAGCCGACCGTGAGAAGGATGAGAACAACCGCTGGAAGCATGACGGGGAAGCTTAGGCGCCCGGGGCAGAGTGAACAGGATTTTCTGAAGCCATCCTTGGGCCACCAGCGAGCAGACACCGTCGCCCGCGAATCACGCGATTGGACCCGAACTCCAAGGAGAAACGACGATCTACCCGGAACAACCAGAACTTCCTAACCCCGTGTTTCGATCCGACGTTCGTGGGTTTCCTCCAGGGCCAATTTGAAAATCGGCTTCGCACCGATTCGCGT
>CAMAXB010000178.1 GCA_945862035.1 Opitutus sp. GAS368 | reverse complement strand
TGAATGCCGCCTTCCGGCGCGAGGCGCCCGAGGTCGTCCTCACCGCCACGACCGGGGCCTCGGGTAGCCTCGTCGCCCAGATTGGCCATGGCGCGCCGTTCGATGTGTTTCTTTCGGCGGATCTCGACTATCCGCAGGCCCTAATCAAGGCCGGCAACGCCGTGCCGGAAAGCCTCACCACCTTCGCGGTCGGTCGGCTCGTGCTGTGGACGACGCGGCCCGGAGCAGACATTTCCTCGCTCGCCGCCGCCGTCGCCGATCCCGCCATCCGGCGCCTCGCCATCGCGCAGACGTCCACCGCGCCCTACGGACGCGCCGCCCGCGAGGCGCTTGAAAGGGAGGGCCTATGGATCGCAATCCAGCCGCGGCTGGTCACCGGCGAAAACATCACGCAGACCGCCCAATTCGTTGAGACCGGCAATGCCGACGCCGGCCTGGTCGCCCTCTCGCTGGTGCTTTCCCCCCGCCTGAAGGACCGCGGCCGTTGGACGGAAGTCCCGGCCCGCCTGCACGCCCCCCTGGATCAGGGGGTGGTGATCACCAAGCGCGGTGCGGCCAACCCCGCGGCCACCCGCTACCTCGCCTTCCTCCGCGGCCCCGAGGCGCGGAAGATCCTTGAGCGGTTCGGCTACGGCGTGCCAGCGTCGCCCCAACCCGATGGGCGAGCCCCCTGAATCTGCCTTCCTGCTCTCCGCCGCGCTCTGGCAATCCCTCGCGCTGACGTTGCGCCTCGCCGCCCTGACCACACTGGTTCTCGGTCTGATCGGTCTCCCGCTCGCCCATTGGCTGAACACGACGCGCAATCGCGTCGCCCCCGTGATTGAGACCCTGGTCACGCTGCCGATCGTCCTGCCGCCCACCGTGATCGGGTTCTATCTCCTGGTCGCGTTTTCCCCGAACCAAGGATTCGGGCAATGGTGGCTCGACACCTTTGGCACACCCCTCGCGTTCAGCTTCACCGGGCTGGTCACCGCGTCGGTCATCTACTCGCTCCCTTTCGCCGTGCAGCCGTTTCAGGCCGCGCTCAAGGCGGTGCCGCCCGAGCTGATCGATGCGGGTCGAGCTCTCGGGGCGACACCTTGGCGGACGTTTCTGCGCGTGCACCTGCCGCTCGCCCGCCGCGGTATCGCCGCAGGCCTGACGCTTGGTTTCGCCCACACCCTCGGCGAGTTCGGCGTCGTGCTGATGATCGGCGGCGCCATTCCCGGACAGACCAAGGTCGCCAGCATCGCGCTCTACGACGAGGTGCAGAAACTCAACTACGCGGACGCCCACGTGTTTGCGGCCGTGCTGCTCGTGCTGTCGTTCGTCCTGCTGCTGGCCGTCACCCTGCTGCAGCGGCGGGCGCGGGTGTAGCGTTGTCTGAATACGGGCGTTAGGGGATCTTTAAGCAGAGCTTCCCTCTTGCTGATCGCTGGCGATTCCGATCGCCCTTCTCTGCCGATACGTCGCACCTTGTCCTTCATCCTGACGCGGTCAGGCTGGCTTCTTGCCACCGGCCGCCATCGGGACTTGGCGTCACCGTTTGCCCGGAACCGCATAGTCGCGGTCGAATCTGCGCGCAGGCAGCTTGATCCATCCTCACTAACCCGGTTTGCGCGAACCCGAACACCGGCCTCTTGCAGCGGCTCGCGGATCCGATCACTCTGAAGACTAGCCTTACCCTCAGCTCCTGAATCCACCCCCATGAATCCTCTCACGAAATCCCTTTGGGTCACAGTCCTGGTCGCCACGTTTGCCTGCTCGCTCCCGGCCGCAGAGTCGGCGCCGGCGAAGAAAGAGGCTCCCGGCGCATCGGAAGCGGGCCCCACGCGTCATCCGCTCGAGGGCGTTGTCGTCGACATCGTTCCGGATCGGGGAAGCCTGCTCGTGAAGCACGAGGAGATTCCCGGGGTCATGCGGGCCATGACCATGCTGCTGAAGGTCACGGAATCCGACCTGAAGTCCGTCCAGAAGGATCAGGCCATCACCGGCCTGCTCGTGCGGAAGCCCGACGGCTGGTGGCTTGAGGCCGTCAAACCCGCCGCACCATGAGCACGTTGATCTCTCCTGTTCGTCTCGGCCAAATCCTGAGGCGCGGGCTTTTGCTCGCACTGCTGCCGCTGCTCGTTCTGCCTGCGGCCGAGCCGCACTTCGAGCCGCCAGTCACGCTGGTGTCACCCTCCGGGCCGGGTGCGCTGACACCCCAGCTCGCGAACGCGCCCGACGGCACGATTTATCTCTCTTGGCTTGAGCCCGCCGGGGACGAGCATCGCCTGCGCGTTTCCCGTTTCGACGCCGGCACGCAGACCTGGACTCAGGCGCAGACGGTCGCCCAGGGCGCCGACTGGTTCGTCAACTGGGCAGATACACCGCAGATCGCCGCCGGCCCGGAAGGTCGCCTGGTCGCCGCATGGTTTGTCGAGAATCCGGCCATGGCGCACGGCCACGGCGAACACCACGGCACGTCCTACGGCGCGCGGGTCAGCTTTTCTTCAGATCGCGGCCTCACCTGGTCGCCTGCGCAGCCGCTTTCCCGCGAGAGCACGCTGAATGAGTTCGTCGCGCTGCAGGCTTTAGCCGACGGCCGCTGGCTCGCCACCTGGCTCGATGGGCGCGCGCGAGACACGGCCAAGGCCATGCAGCTCTGGGGACGCGTCCTGGAAAGCGACAGCCCCGACCAACTTATCGACGATCGGGTCTGCGACTGCTGCTCAACGAGCCTCGTTGCCTTCCCGGACGGCTCCGCGCTGGTCGCCTACCGTGATCGCTCCGCCACGGAGGTGCGCGACATGGCCAAGGCGCGCTTTAACGGGAAGACATGGGAAGTGCCCTCGCTTGTTCATGCGGACGGCTGGGAAATTGCGGCCTGTCCCGTGAACGGCCCGATGCTCTCCGTGCAGGGAGCGACGGTTGCCGTCACGTGGTTCACGGCGGCTCAGGATCAACCGCGCGTGCTGGCCAGCACGTCCGCGGATGCCGGTCATCGTTTCCTCATGCCCAACACCGTGAACGACGCCGAGCGCCCATTGGGCCGCGTCGATTCAGTGTTACTGCGCGATGGCAGCCACTGGGTGTCCTGGCTGGAGGCCAGCGGAGCAATCCGCCTGCGCCGCATCTCTCCGAGCGGCAGCGCCGGGATCGGCGTGACCCTGCCCGGCGGCACGGGCGAGGCCAGCCGCGCGGGCGGTTTTCCGCGGATCGCCCTCGTGAAGGATTACGATTCAGCTCCCGGCCAACTCCTGGTTGCGCGGACCGTGCCGGGCGAGCCGTCCCAACTTGTGACTCAAGTGATCACCCTCCCCGACGCCTAGGATCTGGCCGAGGAGGACTGCGGCGGTGATCCCACGACGGCCTGCGCCGTCCAGAGCTATCCCATCCGCGGACGTATCATCTCCTTCATGTCCGAATGCAGCACCCTGCTGGTGCGACACTCCGAGGTGCCCGGGGTCATGCAGGCCATGACGATGGAGTTCAAGGTGTCCGCCGAGACCTTCAGCGCGGCCCGCGAGGGCCAGGACATCCTTGCGCGGATTGAGCGCCGGGAGGATGGGAGTTGGTGGCTGACGGACATGCGCTTGCTTCTGCGTCCGGGTGAGACTCCTTGACGAATGGGCGGATTCGCATTCCCTTGTATTCGATTCCATGCGACTGAGCCCAGCCCCGTCCCACCGTCCGCTGACCACGTCGTCCCGCGTGCTCGCGGGGGTGCTCGCGTGGCTGGTTTTTGGTCTTTCGCTGGTCAGTTTCTCGCCTGAGGCCCACGCTTTTCTCCACCGCGCCGCGGATGCAAAGCACGCGGACTGCCATCACGCCCACTCCGAGCCCGTCGAATCAGCCGAGCACGGGTGCGCGGTAGTGTTGTTCGCATGCGGTGTTGAACTCCCCGCCGCCAGCTATTTTCCGCTCCCCGCGGTTACCGTTGCGCCCGCCCCCGCGGTTGAGCGCCCGGCCCTTCTGCTCGCCCCGCCCCGCTACCTGCGCCAGCCGGAGCGAGGGCCCCCTGTCAGCGTAGCCTGATTGAATCCCGGTCGCGCCTCTGGCGCGTCCTTGCCGGCTCTCCTTGAGACGCCGGCTGTTCATCTCCCGCAGCGGGCATCCTTGCCCGGAACCTCGGCTACTCGTCATTCCATGCACACCTTTCGTCTTTCCCTCGTCAGCTTGCTCACCGCCTCCGCGCTCTTCGCGCAAGGCACCCCTCCCCGCGCAGAGGAGGAACCGGTCTCCCTCGAAAACTTCATTGTTACGGCGCATCCCTACGGACGCGTCCAAGCCGACCTTGCCCAGCCCACCAGCGTGCTGGCGGGCAGCGCCCTCCTGTTCAAGCAGTCCAATTCCCTAGGCGAGCTCCTCGGCAACGAGTCCGGGGTCAGCTCATCCTACTTCGGTCCCGGCGCGAGCCGTCCCGTCATTCGCGGCCTCGCCGGCGACCGGGTCCGCATTCTGGAGAATAGTGTCGGCCTGATCGACGCCTCCGTCAGCAGCCCCGACCACGCCGTCTCGCTGGATCCCCTGCTCATCGAGCGCGTCGAGGTCGTGCGCGGTCCCGCCACCCTGCTCTACGGCAATGCGGCCGTTGGCGGCGTGGTGAATGTCATCACCCATCGCATCCACACCAACGCTCCCGAAAGCACGATCAACGGCCGGACCGAGGTGCGCGCCAGCTCGGTCAACAACGAGCTCGCCGGCGGCCTGCTGGCCGAGGGTCAGGCAGGCTTCGTCGCCTGGCATGTCGACGGCTACCGTCGCACCGCGGACGATGTGGACGTGCCCGGCTTCGCCGAGAGCGCCGCGCGCCGCGCCGAGGAGGCCGAGGAAGCGGCCGAGCACGGCGAGGAGGCGCCCGAGGAGATCGAAGGCACCATTCCCAACACCTCGCTGGTCGCCGACGGCGGGGCGTTCGGCCTGACCCTGCTTGGCCGCGCAGGCCACATCGGGTTCTCCTTCAACGGTCACAACACGGTCTACGGCGTGCCCGCCGGAGCCCATGAGCACCATCACGAAGAGGAGGAACATGAGGAGGAGGCACACGAAGAAGAGGAGGAAGCTCCCGTCTCGATCGATCTTCGCCAGCGCCGCTTCGATATGCAGGCCGCCATCACCCGCTCGTTCGGCGCGTTCACCGGCGCCAAGTTCAAGTTCGGTTCCGCCCAGTACCGCCACCAGGAGCTTGAGGGTGACGAGATCGGGACCGTGTTCACCAATCGCGGCTATGACAGCCGCCTCGAACTCCTCCACGCCGCCGTCGGCCCGTTCACCGGCGCCATCGGCGCACAGGCGTCGATCAGCCGCTTCTCCGCCGAGGGCGAGGAAGCGTTTGTCCCACCGAGCAAGACGGTCAACCGTGCACTCTTCGTCTTCGAAGAGGCCACTTGGGGCCAGACGGTCTGGCAATTCGGCGCGCGCGCCGAGGATCAGGAGATCACCCTCGCCGACGGTTCCGGCCTCTCCGCCGACGACACCACGACCAGCCTCTCCACCGGCCTGATCTGGAATCTCTCGGATGATTGGACCCTGGGCACCTCGCTCGCCCGCACGGAGCGCGCGCCCAATGCGCAGGAGTTGTTCTCGGATGGCCCGCACATCGGCACGAACGCCTACGAGATCGGTGATCCGGACCTTGCGCACGAGACGTCACTCGCGCTCGACGTCAGCCTACGCAAGCGCACCGGTGGCGTCACAGGCGCCCTGACCGTCTTCGCCAATCGCCTCGACGGCTTCATCTACGAGCAGGCGACCGGCGAGGAGGAGGATGAACTCGATGTCTACGCCTACGTGCAGCGTGACGCCGAACTCTACGGCGTCGAGCTCGAGTCGGTCTTCCACCTCCACGAGAGCGACCGCCACCAGTTCGATGTCACGGTCGGCGCCGACCTCGTCCGCGGTCGGAACACGGATGATTCGACCGAGCTTCCTCGCATCACGCCCGCCCGCGCCCGCCTCGGCTTCACCTGGATCACCGGATCCCTCAGCTTCACCGCCGATGTCCAGCGCGTCGCGAAGCAGGATCGCATTGCGGCCAACGAGATGGAGACCGCTGGCTACAGCGTGTTCAACGCTTCCGCCGGCTACCGCCTCACCCTCGGACGCATGACCTACGATCTCTTCGTGCGGGGCAGCAATCTCAGCGACGAGGAGATCCGCCTGCACACGTCCTTTCTCAAGGATGTCGCCCCGCTCCCGGGCCGCAACGTGACCATCGGCCTCCGCACGAGCTTCTGAAATCGAGCCGGCTCGAATCGGTCCCGGTCTCTTCCTCTCCGATGGCCCGACCCGGGCCGAGGTTGAGAACGGGAACGGGACCGAGGGCAGGAACGGGCATGAGCCTCGACCGGGGGATCAGCCCTGACTCCAGCCTTGCCACCGGCGCGTCGCTACGTT
>CAMAXB010000177.1 GCA_945862035.1 Opitutus sp. GAS368 | reverse complement strand
TTGGCGGTGAAGAGCTGTTCTCCGTCGATCTTGCCGTAGACGATCCAGCGGTCGACATAGCCCTCGCTGCGGGTATCCGCGACCGGGACCGGCTCGAGGTAGTGGTGCTCCTTGAACTTCGGGTCGACATTCTTCTCCCAGTCGAGCTGCTCGACGATGAAGTCGAGGTCGTGGTGATACTTCTTGGGCATGTCCTTCACGAGCAGAGCCCAGGGAACTTCGCGGCCCTCGACTAGGCTCTGGTACATGCCGAACACATCGCTGCCCCACTGCGGCTCGTAGGTGCAGAGGGAGCCAGGCGCGTGCAGGATGCACGGATCGATCAGCCAGCCGGTGCCCGGCTTGAGACGGTAGGCCTTGGACAGATCGAGGATGCCGTTGTCGCCCTTGTTCCAGTTCTCAAGGCACCTCCGGACTTGGGCCTTAGTCGTGCCGGGCTCGAAGCCCATGAAGGTGTAGGGGAAATTGTTACCGACGTTATTGTGCTGCGGCGGGAAGTAGTAGGACTCGGGTTTCCCCTCCTGCCCCACCAGCGCCGCCTGCTTCATCGACTGGTGCATGTGGTGCGGGATGGGGCCCATGTTATCGAAGAACTTTGAATACACCGGCCACTTGCCGTACTTCTTCCAGATCGCGGCACCGATCAGGTCAGAGCCGCACTCAGCCACCGCGTCGGCGAGGGTGAAGCGGGTGTCGTTCACGACGACGTAGCTGAGACCCTCGTCCGGCGTGCGATTGTCATTCGCGGCCGGAGTAGTCGACGCGAACCACCGCTCATCGATGCCGCCGCGATTCAGCCCAAAGGCATAGAGATCGTCGGGGTGGAGCTTGAGCCGCTTGCCTGGCTGCAGAAAGGAGCGCGGGACCCAGCACGGGGTCAGGCGCAGGAGGCCGCCAGAGTCGGCCAAGGCGCCCTCGACCGTTTTCTTGATGCCTTTTTTGGCGGTCTTCAGTTCGCGGACGGAGGTCTTCGTGGTCATAAGAGGTGGGGAGGAAAGCAATAACCGGCAGACGCTGCCTCGCCCGCCGGTCTGGGTGATCGGGGAATACTAGGGGACTGCGCCAGACAGAACAGGGGGAGGCAGATTCTGACTGGAGAGCGAGAGCATAGCGGATCCACCCGGTACTGCCTAGCAAGCCTGCGACAAAGTTTGGTCAAAAAGCGTCGCCCCGGTGGGCACCTCAGCGGGTAAAGCGCGAGCGGTACGCCTTTGGGGTTTCGCCCATCTCCCGGCCAAACTCCCTTGTGAAGTGGCTCTGGTCAGCAAAACCGTGGTCCTGCGCGATCTCGGCCAGGGTCCGGCGGGAAAAGACGAGGGCGTTGCAGCTGAGACGCACCCGGGTCTGGCGAACGAAATCGTGGGGCGAGGTCGCGTAGGTGGCCTGGAATTGGCGCTCAAAGGCCCGAATCGACAGGCCGCAAACGGCGGCAAGCTCGGCATTGCTGGTGGAGCGGCCGCGGAGCTGGACCACGCGCCGGATCGCCGGGCCCAACAACGACTCGCCGGGGATCACCGGATCCGCCGGATCGAGCGGGCGGGTCACACCAGCGGTGCCGACGACCGCCCCGATTCCATCATGGAGCGGGATCTTCGAGGTGACACACCAGCGAGCCGAGTGGTCAAAACGACCGACGAGCTCGACGCGTCCCTCAATGCGTTCGCCCGCCAGGACGCGTTCGTCGTCAATGCGGTACTGGCGGGCCATCACCGGGTCGCAGAGGTCGAAATCAGTCCGGCCGATGACATCCTCGCGCGCCTGGAGACCGAAATTAAGGATGAAGGCGACATTCCCCCACTGATAGTGGCCCGCAGCGTCCTTGATCCAGAGCAGGATATCTTCGACATAGTCAAACAACTCGACCGCCCCCGGCGGCATGGCACCGATTCGCTGCAGCGCGGCCAGGGGATTGGGGAGATACGACAAGACAGACGGGGGTGGGCCAACACGGTAGGACGGTCGGACAGGCGGAGGCAACCCCCGGTGGTCGTGGCACTCCAAATCGTAAACAGGCACGCTCTCCCAACGAGTCGGCGGGACCAACTCACCCGGAGGCGAAGGTGGCGCCTCCCAAGAGCGATCGCCGGTCCAACTCCCCTCCGCCCCCTTTTTCGTCGGTCCGGATTCGAGCGGGTCGTTCCTGAGGCCAACCCGCGCCGAGCCGATCGGCGGGCGCCACTAAAAAGCCCGCGCCGGGCAACCGGTGCGGGCTTAAGCTCATCGGCCGAGGGCCGGTGAAAACTCAGGCGGTCACTTGACCGTCATCACGCCCTTCATGCCGGCCACGAAGTGGGCGGGGAAGCTGCAGAGATAAACGTAATCGCCGGCCACTTCCGGGGCCTTGAAGGTAAAGGAATCCTTCTGCTTGGGACCAAGCAGTTTGGTATGACCGATGACTTGGTCGGCCAGGGCGGCCGGAATGTACTCGGTGGCCGCGGCCCTGAGGGCGGCGGTGGCGTAGGCCTGGGCATTCACGTCCTTCTTGAGGAGGACGAGATTATGCCCCATCGCCTGCTTGGGCATGGTGCCGACATTCTGGAGAACGATCGTGATCTCCTCCCCAGCGGCGACCTCAATCTTGGTCACGTTAAACTTCATGCTGTCATTGCCCGTGATCAGAATCTCACGAGGCGCGGCCGCCGCGGCGCTGACCCCGACGGCGAGGAATGCGCCCGCTGCGAGCAACGTCGCGAGGAGGCCTCGCTTGACGTAATTTCCGAAACTCAGGACTTGGAGGGCTGATGTGTTCATCATGGGAAAAATCGTAGTGGCAACCTAGTACGGCAGGGTGCCCAATGGCAACAGCTCACGGGGAATTTCTTGGTGGAGAAGCGGGCAGAGCACCGGGTATTTTACAAATGGCGCCCTCCTCTCCGCCCCCCCGCCAAGGCGCCGGGTTCCCGCTGTCCAAGCCCCGCCGGGCCCCCTGCGTGGGCTGGATCAGTCAAGCGACCATAGGAGCGATCGACGGTCGCAAGGCGTTTCCTTGGCGAGCGGTGTACCTGATTCAGCCTTGATGACGCTTGCGATAGGCCCGCGGTCCTTCGCCCATTACGCGGTGAAATTCCTTCGTAAAGTGACTCTGGTCGGAGAAACCGAACCTGGTCGCCACATCGGCCAGCGTGGTCCGGGAATGAACCAGTGCCCGGCACGCCATCCGCACCCGCATCTGCCGGACGTAGTCGTGCGGGGTGCTGCCGTAGGCCTGCCGGAACTGCCGCTCGAATGCCCTGATGGAAAGGCCGCACGCCGCGGCGAGATGCTGATTCGGCAGTGGCTCACCAAAGTGCAGGCTGATATGCACAATGGCGGCGGTCAACGGCGAGTCGGGCGGCGTCCCCTCCCCCTTCCGTTCAAGCGGGCGGGTCACGCCCGCAGTGCCGACGACTCTTCCCCCTTGGGCGACGAGGGGGATTTTGGAGGTCACGCACCAACGTGCACTGTGGTCGAAGCGTCCAATCATCTCGACCCGGGACACGATCCGTTCCCCCGCCAGCACGCGCTCGTCGTCAATCCGATACTGGTTGGCGAGAACCTCCGAGCAGAGATCGAAATCGGACAGACCGATGATGTCGCGGCGATCATGCAGCCCAAAGTAGTGCAAAAAGGCCGCATTGACCCAGAGATAGTGTCCGGCCGCATCCTTCATCCACAATGGCAGGTCCTTCATCTGGTCGAAAAGTTCGACCACCTCCGGAACCGCGGTGCCCAGCGGCGCCAGCGACGTCAGCAGCAGGGATTTCCCCGGGGCGGCCATGGCGCTAAGGCTGCGAGCCCGGCTTGCCCGGCCGTTTGGCACTTGAGTTCGTCATGCTTGCTCGAATGACGAACGGTGGGAGATCACTTCAAGCGAGGCAACGCGCGAAGTCGGCTGCCCATGCCCCGTTGAGAGACCCTTCCCGTGAGGGAACGAAGAAGGGATTGACAGAGGGGGGGGCGAGCGTGAATTTCACCAACTCTTTGTGGCGATCATAGCTCAGTCGGTTAGAGCACCAGATTGTGAATCTGGGGGTCGCGGGTTCGAGTCCCGTTGGTCGCCCCATCCTTTACTTTAATTGTTACCGCGAAGCGAGTTGTCCGCTGAGGTGCGAATCGTCCCACCGATGGGCTCCGCGCCCGGCAGCCGCGGACTAGACATTACTTAAACGTAGCCGGGCCAATCATTTCCAGCGGCGAAAGTCGGGGGCGAAAATCGCCCTCAAAAAACACGGGGGCGCCCGGGTCACTTTAACGGCGGCCGGCTCACCTAGCAGGAAGCCTCGCGTGTCTTAGCAAGATATCAATGACCGCGACAAGCTCGTGTGCTTCATAACGTCGTTGTCATGGCGTGCCACGGTACCGGCTAAATCCCTCTCGCCAAACGACCGAGGTGCAAAAATCCGGACGGCCCGCTTCGGAACCGGGGTTGCATCCCAGCCGCTCGCTAACCACGTTACCAGGGTGTCCCGGGAATCCCCGCCCCTGAGCATGTTCCCCTTTCCTTTCGGTTCTCTGGTTGCGGCGCGAGTGCTCGGCCGGCTCGCCCTCGCGCTCGCGCTCACCTGTGGATTGACCCACGCCGCGGCCGCGCTGGGAGCCGCTGAACCCGGGAGCCGTTCGAGCGGCGGCCGCGAACGGGGACCGCGCCTCGCACCGTCCACGGATGCGCGCGGGCTCAGCCGGATCTTCTTCCCGCCCAACCCGCCGCGCCTGCGCGCACCCTTCGACCTCTTCGAAAGCTTTGGTCTCGGACGACCGGCTCCACCGGGTCTCGCCGAACATGTCAATGAGCCCTTCTATGCCCCGCTGAGTACGCGGCTCGACGAGGGCAACCTCCCGCCGGCGGAATCGCAGCGGATCTCCGTGTACCGTTCCGCCAAACAGGCGCTTCAGTCCGAACTCCGCGGACGCCTCGCTGATCTCGCGGATACGGACGCTGACACGCGGGAGCGCGCGCTCGCTGCCTTCGCCCAGGCACAGACCGCCCAGATCATCGCGCTCGAGCAGGAGGCCGAGGCCATTCGCGAGACCCTCATTCGCTACACGGACAACTGGTACACCTACCGGACTTGGCGGGTGGGCCGCACCCCTTTCCCCGGCGACGGCACCGCCATGCGCGCGCAACTCCAGCTGTTGCGCGCGGCCGCCTTTTACCAAAAGGGATTGTCGCCGCCGCAGCGCCGCCTACTCCGGGAGATCGCCCTCGAACTGGAGGGTTACGAGCGCCTGCCGGTGAACACGGTGGAGGTGGCGGCCGATGCCAACCCCTTGTTCTTTTTTTCCCCGGACACGGCCCGGATCCGGCTTCCGGCGATCCCGAGCCCGGAGCTGGCCGAACTCGTTGCCACCTACGAGGAGCGCAAGGCGAGGCTCAAGCAGGAGCTGCGCGAGGCCATTTACGAAGGGGACTCCGCCTTTCTGGCCGTGCTGCGCCAGCGGCGGATTGAGGCGCTCGCCTCCCGCCAAGCGGCTGCCTTTTCCGAACTGGAGTTTCTCGCCGAGCAGATCCGCCGCGCCTATGCGCGGCTGCCCGCGCAGCCGGCTCCGCCGCCCCTGCCCGACCTGCCGCCCGATCTTTCCCAACGCCTGGAGGCTCACCTCGACGCCCGGGCGCAACTGCAGCGCGACCTCGTCGAAATTCTGCAGGAGATCCAGGCCTCGGTTGAAATCGACCAGCTTGGCTTCCGCCGCAACGAGCAGGACCGCATGGAGGTGGTCGTTGTCGTCTCGCGGGGACGCCGCGAGGAAGGCGACCGCGCCAAGGTCGCCGCAATGCTCGATGCCTTCAATGTCCGGCACTTGGAGCGGATTGAGCAGCTCGGCGAGGACTTCGAGGGCATCCGTCGCTCGATTGCCTGGATCGGCGGGCTCGATCCGCGGGACTCGACCGCGGTTGACCGCCGGATCCGCGACTTCACCAACGCCTTTGACCAGCGCCGGCTCTGGTCCCAGTATCGCGATTACCACGACGCCGTGATCGAGCCGGGGCTCTCACCCGCCCAGCGCCGACTCCTCTTCGACGGCGCGCTGGAACAGCTCGCGCTGCCGCTCCCCGGCGGTGCCTACCAGCCGGGTGGCGGCTGAGGGCCCTCAGCTCTCCGCCGAACCCGACTTCTTGAGCGCTTCGCTGTGGCGGATGTCCTTCGCATGGGCGAGGAACACCATCTCCTCCGCGATGTTGGTCGCGTGGTCGGCGATCCGCTCGAGTGACTTGGAGATGAACATGAGCTCCAGCGCCCGCGAAATCGACTGCGGACGCTCGATCATATAGCTCGTGAGCTCACGATAGAGCTGCTTGTTGATCGCATCCACCTCGATGTCGCGCTTGACGACGGCCAGCGCCTTGTCCGTGGCGCCATGCAGAAAGCAGTCCAGCGCATCGCGGAGCATTTCGAGCGCGATGTTCGCCATGCGGGGAA
>CAMAXB010000176.1 GCA_945862035.1 Opitutus sp. GAS368 | reverse complement strand
CGATCCGCGCGGCTACATCATCCCCGCCTCCCAGGCTGATTTCCCGACCGCGGTGAAATTCATCAACGCCCTCCTCAAGAATGGCGTCCACGTCCACAAGGCGAACGCCGCCTTCTCGGTCGCGGGTAAAAACTACCCGGCCGGTTCCTACGTGGTGAAGACCGCCCAGGCCTACCGTCCGTTCGTGATGGATATGTTCGAGCCGCAGGATCACCCGAGCGATTTTGCCTTCCCGGGCGGCCCCCCCATCCCGCCCTACGACACCGCGGGCTGGACGCTCGTGAATCAGATGGGCGTGGAGGCCGACCGCGTCTTCGAAAACTTTGACGGACCCTTCACCCGTGTCGCCACCGAGTTCGAACTCGAAGCCCCGCCCACCGCCCGGATCACCGGCGTCGCTTCGCCGGCCGGCTACCTGATCAGCCACAAGATCAACGACTCGGTCATCGTCACCAACCGCCTGCTCAAGGCCGGCGCCGAGGTCTTCTGGCTCAAGAGCGAAGTCACCGTTGACGGCGTCGGTCTCGGCACCGGCACGCTCTGGATCCCCGCCTCCGCCGCTGTGCGGCCCGTCCTCGATGAAGCCGCGGCCAAGCTCGGCGTCGGCGCCATCGGCGTCGCGGCCAAGCCGGCCGGTGAGATGCTCAAGCTCAAGCCGATCCGCATTGGCTTGGTTGACCTCTACGGAGGCGTCATGCCGTCCGGCTGGGTCCGCTGGCTGCTCGAGCAGTACGAGTTCAACTTCGAGACGGTGTTCCCGCAGGTACTCGATGCCGGCAACCTCAGGGCCAGTTTCGACGTGATCGTATTCCCCGGAAACACCTTCGCCCCCGGCGCTCGTTCCTCCGACATGTCCCGCATCCTGTCCCGCATGTCCCAGTACGTCGGCATGGGCATGTCGGGCGGTGGCGGCGCCAGTTTCAGCCCGCCCGCCGAAATGCTCCCGGAAGAATTCCGCGGCATGCTGGGCAACATCACGCAGAACCGGACCGTTCCGCCGCTGAAGACCTTTGTTGAGCAGGGCGGCACGATCGTCGCGCTCGGCTCCTCCGCTGCGATCGGCGCAGCGATGGGCCTGCCCGTGAAGAATCACCTCGTCGAGGCGAACGGTGATCCGCTGCCCCGCACGAAGTACTACATCCCCGGCGGCATCCTGCGCGCATCGATCGACAACACCAACCCGATCGCCTACGGTATGCCGAAGGATGGGATGATCTTCTTCGACAACAGCCCGGTCTTCAGCCCGATCACCGACACCAACGTGAAGGTGAACACGGTCATTACCTTCACCGAGAAGGCGCCGCTCTACAGCGGCTGGGGCCATGGCCAAGAATACCTGCAGGGCGGCAGCGTCGCCAATGAGGCCAGTATCGGCAGCGGCAAGCTCGTGCTGCTCGGTCTTGAGGCGACCTTCCGCGCCACGACCCACGGCACCTTCAAGCTGTTCTTCAACAGCCTGTACTACGGTTCCGCCGCACCGGCGAACTGAGGCGCTTCACCCCGACAGATTAAATGCCCGGGCCGCAAGCCCGGGCCTTTTTTGTGGCCCCCGAAAAGGGTCATGTCCCTCCGATCAGGGGTCCCCGAAAAGGGTCTAGCATGACCCCTTCCGGCTCTTTGCTTTAACTTTTGCGTCGCGGAATTCATGCCATGCTTTCACCAAGCTCACGGGGTACTTTCGCGCCAGCCTCAACGCGGTACGGATTTCTCCAACCTTCAACCCTTCGCTGTAAGCTACTGATAAATCGGTGAGCCAGACCTTCGGCGTGCCCGCCCCTTTATCGATGTGGGCGTGCGGAGCCTCGGTGCCTTCCAAGGCATAAAAATAAAATCGATAGCCACGGATGCGAAGGATGGTCGGCATGGCACAAAAAAGCCCCGGCTCTTTGCCGGGGCTTTAAATCAGTCATCACTGGCAGGCTTCACATTCTTCGCCTCGCTTCATCGCCTCGATGGAGCAAACCCTCTTCTCCTCGGCGGAGTACTCCTTCTTCGGGGAAGAGGCGGGAGAAAGGCCAAGGGAGGAGGGAGAAGGGCCGGCAGCGGCTGCCATGGCGCTGACGGAGTGGCTGCCACCCACGTCGCCTGAGTTCTGGCCGCCGGAGGAGCCTTCGCTCACGGCACCGCGCATTTCCTTCTTCACGCCGACCGTCGCCTTTTCGATGTTCGAGGCGCCGAGGGTGCGGAGGTAGTACGTGGTCTTGAGGCCCGCATGCCAGGCATGGCGGTACATGTGGGAGAGGTTCTTCAGATCCGGCGTCTTGAGCCAGAGGTTCACCGACTGGGCCTGGTCGATCCACTTCTGGCGACGTGCCGCGGCCTCGACGACCCACTTGGGGTCGATGTCGAAAGCCGTGAGGTACTTCGCCTTGAGGTCGGCCGGAACGGCGTCGATGTCCTTCAGCTCGCCGTCGAAGTACTTCAGGTTGTCGATCATGTCCTGGTTCCACAGGCCGCGGGCCTTGAGGTCCTTCACGAGGAAGGGGTTCAGGACAATGAACTCACCCGAGAGGTTGGATTTGACGAAGAGGTTCTTGTAGGTGGGCTCGATGCAGGGGCTCGTAGCCGTGATGTTCGAGATCGTCGCGGTGGGCGCAATCGCGAGCACGTTGCTATTGCGCATGCCCTGCTTGGCGATCTTGGCGCGGAGGGGCGCCCAATCCATCCGGCCGCCGCGGGGAACCTCGACCGCAACGCCGCGCTCCTGCTCGAGGAGGTCCAGGGTGTCCTGCGGCAGGAGGCCGCGGTCCCACTTGGAGCCCTTGTAGCTGGAGTACGTGCCGCGCTCGGCCGCGAGGTCGCTCGAAGCCTCATAGGCGTAGTAGGCGATGGCCTCCATGGCCTCGTCGTTGAACTCGACCGCCGCGTCGGACGCGAAGGCGATGCCCTTCATATACAGCGCGTGGGCCAGGCCCATGACGCCCATGCCGATCGGGCGGTGGCGACGGTTGGACGTCTCCGCGGCCTTCGTCGGGTAGAAATTGATGTCGATGACGTTGTCGAGCGCGCGGACTGCGGTGTGGATGGTCTCGCGAAGCTTCTTGTGATCGAGCGAGCCGTCGGGCAGGAGGTGGTTCTCGAGGATGACCGAGCCGAGGTTGCACACGGCCGTCTCGTCATTGGACGTGTTGAGCGTGATCTCGGTGCAGAGGTTCGACGAGTGGATGACGCCGACGTGGTCCTGCGGGGAGCGGATGTTGCAGGCGTCCTTAAAAGTGATCCATGGATGGCCGGTCTCGAAGAGCATCGAGAGCATCTTTTTCCAGAGCTCGAGGGCCTCGATCTTCTGGCCGAAGATCTTGCCCTCCTCGGCGAGTTGCTCGTAGCGGAGGTAGGCCTCCTCGAACTTCTTGCCGTAGAGCTCGTGCAGGTCCTTGACCTCGTTGGCGCGGAAGAGCGTCCAGTGCGAGCGGGCCTCCATGCGCTTCATGAACAGGTCGGGAATCCAGTTCGCCGTGTTCATGTCGTGGGTGCGGCGGCGGTCGTCACCCGTATTCTTGCGGAGCTCGAGGAACTCGAAGATGTCGTTGTGCCAGGTCTCGAGGTAGGCGCAGCCGGAGCCCTTGCGCTTGCCGCCCTGGTTGACGGCGACGAGCTGGTCATTGTGGAGCTTCAGGAACGGGATAACGCCCTGGGACTCGCCGTTGGTGCCGCCAATGTAGGCGCCGGTGCCGCGTACCGCCGTCCAAGAGCCGCCGAGGCCGCCGGCCCACTTGGAGAGCTGGGCGTTTTCCGCGATACCGCGGTACATGATGCCCTCGAGGGAATCGTCGACGTAGTAGAGGTAGCAGGAGGACAGCTGCGAGTGGAGCGTGCCGGAATTGAAGAGCGTCGGCGTGGAGCTGCAGAAGCGGCGGCTCTTGTAGAGGGAGTAGAGCGATGTGACGCGGGCCTCGCGCTCGGTGGGCTCGGCGAGAAAGAGGCCCATGGAGACGCGCATCCAGAAGAACTGGGGTGTCTCGAGACGGCGGGAGGGCTTCTTCGTCTTGTCGATGATCAGGTAGCGATCGTAGAGCGTCTGGACGCCGAGGAAGTCGAGCTCAAGGTCGGCGGACGGGTCGAGGGCGGCGGCCAGCGTGTCGAGGTTGAAGTCGAGGAGCTTCGGGTTGAGGCGCTTAATGGAGGCGCCGTACTCGAGGTATTTCTTAAAGGCGGCGACGTGGAAGGCCTTCAGCTTGCCGACGCCGTCCTTCACGATGTCCCAGCCGAGTACCTCTTCGTAGATGTAGGTGAGCTGGATGCGGCCGGCGAACTTGGCGAAGTCGGCATCGCGCTCGATGAGGGTCTTCGAGTTGAGGATGATGGTCGCGTCGAGGTCCTTTTGGGAGATCTGGTCGAAGACGGAGCGAAGGAGCTCGGTCTCGATCTCCTCGGAGGAGAGGCAGAGGTCCAAGCCGATGCGGGCAAACTCGACGCGCTTGTCGAGGTCGGCGCGGTCCCAGAGGTAGGTCGAGCCGTCAGGCTTCTTGACGACGATCATTGAAGGCTGCGCGGGCGCGGCGACCGAGGCGGACTCGCCGGAGACCTGAGAGCTGAGAGCTGAGACCTGAGTGTCCGATCTCTGATCCGAGCGGAGGGCACGGTAGAGGATGTAGGCCTCGGCGACCTTGAAGTGGCCGGCCTTCATGAGCTCTTCCTGGACGATGTCCTGGATCTCCTCGATGTGGACGAAGGACTGCTTGGATCCGAGGACGCGGGTGGAGACAGCCTTGGTGATCTCGATCGCGGGGGTGGAGTCGCGGTGGAGGGAGAGGAAGGACTTGCGGACGGCGATCTCGACCTTCTGGTCGATGAAGGGGACGACGTGCTTGTTGCGGCGGATGACGCGGACGCCGGTGGTGGCGTGGGCGGAGGCGCCGGGGGCGAGCTTGCGGGAGCGGTTGAGGAGGAGGCTCTTCGCGACGTCGTAGGCGCTGTTATCGACGAGGGTCTTCTCGATCAGCTCGTAGAGATCGTTGAGGGAGATGCGCAGGGGGGACTTGCGGAGGGCGGCGCCGGCTAGGTTGGCGGCAACCTCGCGGACGATGCGGGCAACGAAGCTGCGGGTCTCGTCGGTGAAGATGTTGGTCGTCTCGCCGCGGGCCAAATGGACGTTGGTCAGGGCCTTGCCGAGGGTGTCGGCGATCTCGGCGAGATCGAAGCGAGTCTCACCTTGGGGCGCGAGGAGGATGATCTCAGGCAGCATCGCGACGTCCGACGGCACACAGTCGCGCCACGCGAAATTTGGCTTGTTTTCGACGGGGGTGTGGGTGGCGCGTTTGAGGGCGAGGTCGTGGGAGAGCGAGGGGTTCATTGCGGGCGGAAAGTAGCGAGTAGCGAGGAGTGAGTAGCGAGTAGACGGAGGGAGCGGGCGGACGGAGCAGAGGTCAGGACGGAGCGGACGGAGGAGCTAACGGGGCGACGGCGGGGGTGAGGCCGGCGGGCGGACGAGGGGGTAACGGACTTGTTTTTAAAAGGAAGGACGGGAAATTCGCGAACGGGAGGAGCCGAGAGGGGCCGGCGGAGCCGACCATGCTCGCTACTCGCTACCCGCTCCTCGCTACTACTTCCGCATCAGAGATCGTCGTCGGCGGCAACGTTGAGAGCGGAGGCCTTCTGGTACTCGGTGACGCGGCCTTCGAAGAAGTTTTGTTCCTTCTTAATGTCCATCATCTCCGCGAGCCAAGGGAGGGGGTTCTTGACGCCGGCATTGAGCGGGGCAAGGCCGACACCCTCGAGACGACGGTCCGCGATAAAGTCGATGTAGGTGACGAACTCGTCGACGGCGAGGCCCACGGCGTTGACCGGGAGACAGTCACGGATGAAATCCTTCTCGAGCTGGACGGCCTCGGCCATGGTCTGGCGGAGCTCTTCCTTGAACTCGGCGGTCCAGATCTCGCGGTTCTCCTCCACCAAGTCCATGAACAGATTGCGGAAGACCTCAATGTGGTTGGACTCGTCGCGGAGGGTGTAGCGGAACATCTGGCCGATACCGGGGAACTTGTTCTGCCGGTAGAGGGACAGGATCATGCCGAAGAGGCCGTAGAACTGGGTACCCTCCATGCACTGACCGAAGACGAAGATGTTGCGGGCCAGCATCTTCTTGTTCTCGGGCAGCGTGAGGTCGATGTCGCGGCGGAGGTCCTTGGAGATGCGGGTAACGAAGAGGTTCTTCTTCACGATCGTGTCGACGTCCTCGAACATGGCCTCGCACTCGTGGGGGTTGATGCCCAGCGAGGAGATCATGTAGAGGAGGGAGTCGGCGTGGATGTTCTCCTCGTGGGCGTGGCGACCCAGGACGAGCTTGAGCTCGGGGGCGGTGACCAGCTCGCGGACGACGTGCTGGATGTTGTCGCCCACAATGCCCTCGGCGGCGGAGAAGTAGCCAATGCCCATGCGGATGATCCAGCGCTCGACGTCGGAGACCAGCTTGGTGTCGCGCCACTGCTCGATG
>CAMAXB010000175.1 GCA_945862035.1 Opitutus sp. GAS368 | reverse complement strand
GGTGGTGTTTCACCAGACCACGAAGTCCCAGGCCCAACAGGTGGCTGGACTCGACACGTCGAATCCCGAACTCATGCACGGCGTCCAACTGGTACGCCGGGGTTATGTCGTCTGGGCGCCCCGCTGCTTCATTTTTGCGGAGGGGGCCGACTACGCCGGCCACGTGGTGGCCATGCAGCGGAAGCATCCGGACTGGACGGGAATGTCCCGGATGACGTGGGACGCGGTGCGCGCGATGGACTTCATCCTGACCCAGCCGAACGTCGATCCCGAACGGGTGGGCGGACTCGGTCATTCCCTCGGCGCAAAGGAAGTCCTGTATGCCGCGGCCTTCGATGAACGTTACCAAGCGGTGGTGTTCAGCGAAGGAGGCATCGGCCTGACGTTCAGTAATTGGGATGCCCCGTGGTATCTCGGTCCCCAGATTCGCCGGCCGGACTTCGACTTGGAGCACCATCAATTGATGGCCTTGATCGCACCGCGGGCCTTTCTGCTCCTCGCGGGCGATTCGGCGGACAGCGACCGGAGTCGGGCTTTCGTGGAAGCGGTTCGGCCCCTCTACCAGCTTTTCGGAGCGGAGGAGAACATCGGCTGGTTGAATCATCGCACCGGTCACCGCTATCCGGCCTCGGCCCAAACTGCGGCGGAGGACTTTTTGCAGGCGCAGCTCGGGCGCTAGAACGCCACTCGCTCACGCTCGCAGCCGCAGGGCGCGCACGAGGCACGTGCGTGTAGGGGCGGGGCTAGTTGTCCCCGCCCGGATGGTTGGCGCCGGCGCACGACACCCCCGAGGAGGCGGTGGTGGACAACATTCAGTACAATAGTTTACCTCTTTCTGGCTAGGGATACGTCTTATCTCCGAGTCATTTTTGACCAGGACTTACCCCTTCGCTCCAGTCCTAGTCGGATTTATGCCCCGGCAGCGGTCTGCTTGTCCGCCGTCTTTCGATCGTCCTCGGCGCCGCCTTCATACCTCAATTACGCCTCATGAGATTCATGCCCCTGCCATCTACTTCCTGCCGTCGCCAGTCCATGATCGCTTCCGTTCTTGTTTCCGCCCTGACCCTGCTGGCGCATTTGCCTGTCCGGGGAGCTTCCCTCGCCGCGGAGTCGGAGATCCGGGACTTCACCGATCGGCATTGCTCGAGTTGCCATAACGACGTCGACAAGGAAGGCGGTCTCGACCTGACGGCCCTGGATTTCACGCCCACAGATTCGAACAACTTCTCGTTGTGGGTGAAGATGCACGATCGCGTGCAGCACGGCGAGATGCCGCCCAAGGAAAAGAAGCGTCCGGTCGCATCCGAAATGTCCGGCTTCCTGACGAATCTCTCATCGTCCCTAATCGGTTCGGAGCAGGAATTGCTCGCGAAGTCGGGCCGGGCCACCCGGCGCCGCCTCAACCGCAGCGAGTATGAAAACGCCCTTCGCGACCTGCTTTCCGCGCCGTGGCTTCAGATTCAAGGCATCCTGCCGGAGGACGGCGAGTCGTCGAACTTCAACAAGGTGAGCCGTGCGCTCGATGTGTCGTTCGTGCACATGCAGAAGTATGTGGACGCCGCGAACGGCGCGATGCGGCAGGTGATGGCGACCAAATTTGTCCGCCCGTCGACGACCCTGACGCGCTACTGGGCGCGCGACGCGGTTAGCTTCAGCAGCCAGGACGGCAATCCTGATCGCGGCCGGTTTCCGGTGCTCGGATCGGGACCGGATCTGCCGGCGTTGACGCGGACAGCGCCGCTAACGGTCGGAGATTCGGATCCGGTGCGGCGCGAGGAGGAGGGCATGGCCTTCACGGCGAGTCATTTTCAGATCGGCAACAATTACCCCTGGAGTTTTCGTGCGCCGGTGACCGGCCGCTATAACCTGCGTTTCAAGGGTCACACGGTCTGGGTCGGGCCCAATGGTTCGCGCGTCAAGGGCGTTGTGCCGGGCGACGCACTGACGGATGAGAAGGCCATTGCGCAGGCCTACGTCGCGCCCGAGTGGTACCGTCCGAATCATGCCGACGTCAGCCCGGGTCGCCGTTCCGAGCCGCTTAAGGTTTACACCAAGACCGGCGGTCGCGGCGAGGGCTACTATGGCGAGGTCGGACGGTTTGACCTCCATCCTGAGGTGGGTGTCTACGATTTGAAGGATGTCTGGCTTCCGCAGGGCGGTAACATCGCGACGGATGCGGTGCGGTTCTTCCGCTCGCGTCCCGGCTTCACCGCCATCGACGCGTACACCAATCAACTGGCCCAGCGCGACGGCGTGCCGGGCGTGGCGTTCCGCTGGATGGAAATCGAAGGTCCGCTCTACGACGAGTCGACGGACGCTGGATACAGGCTGCTCTTTGGCGACTTGCCCCTCAAGCGAGCCATGGATCCCAAGGGAGGCGTGATCATCGAGCTGCTCGGCCAAGGCGGTGGCCGCGGGGGTCGAGGCGGCGCACCCGGGCAGCAGAACAATGCCAATGATGGGGGCGCGGTACTGAAGACCCGCGTGGAGGTCGAGTCCGCGAATCCGCTCGCGGATGCCGACCGCCTGATTCGCAGCTTCCTGGCCCAGGCCTATCGCCGGCCGGTGCAGGAAAAGGACGTCGCGCTCTTTGTCGGCTTGTTCAAGAAGTGGCACGGGGAAGGCCTCGGCTTCGCGGGCTCCCTGCTCGCCTGTTATCAGGCGGTGCTGGCTTCGCCCGGCTTCGTTTACCTCGACGAGAAACCCGGCCGCCTGGATGACTTCGCCCTCGCGGATCGGCTGGCATTCTTCCTGTGGAATTCGCCCCCGGACGCGGCTCTGCGCGATCGCGCGGCGAAAGGGGAGTTGCACCAGCCCGCCGTCCTGCGAGCGGAAACGGCGCGGCTCCTTGCGGACTCGAAGTCACAACGTTTCGTCAACGCCTTCCTCGATTACTGGCTCGAAGTCCGGCGGATGGATGAGACCTCGGTGGACCTGTCCCTTTATAACGATTATTTCGTCGACGACGCGCTCAAGGAAGCGGCGTTGGATGAACCGCGCTACTTCTTTGCCGAACAGCTCCGGCAGAATCTTCCCGCCCGGACCGTGGTGGATTCGGATTTCACGTACCTCAACGACCGCCTCGCCGAGCATTACAAGATTGGCGGCGTCGAAGGCGTCGAAATGCGCAAGGTGGCCCTGCCCGCCGGGAGTGTCCGTGGCGGCATGATGACCCAGGCCATCGTACTCAAGGTGACGGCCAACGGTAGCACCACTTCGCCGGTCCTGCGGGGCAAATGGATCATGGAACGGATCGTGGGCTATGAGCTGCCGCCGCCGCCGGCCGCGGTTCCGGCCGTCGAGCCCGATGTGCGCGGGGCCGTGACGATCCGGCAGCAGCTCGACAAACATCGGGCTGACGAGAGCTGTGCGCAGTGTCATCGGAAGATCGATCCCCCTGGTTTTGCGCTGGAGAGCTTTGACGTCATGGGTGGCTACCGCACCCGCTACCGCGCCTTGGCCGCCGCCGGCCAAAAACCGGCGACGGGCTTCGGCCACAACGGCTGGCCGCTGGCCTTCTTCCACGCTTTACCCGTCGACCCCAGCGGCGCCATGGCCGATGGCCGGACGTTCAACGACGTGCGGGATTTCAAGCGACTCCTACTTCAGGATGAGGCGCAGATTGCCCGCAACCTGGTGAAGCAGCTTTCGATCTTCGCCACCGGCGCTCCGGTTCGCTTCAGCGACCGCGAACGCATCGAGCAGATCCTGGAAAAGACCCGCGCCAGCCAGTTCGGTGTGCGCAGCATCGTGGACGAAATCGTCCAGAGTGAGCTCTTCCTGAACAAGTAATCTTACCCGCTTATCCGTCCGCCGCCCAATCCTGTCCCCATGAAAAACACGCCCCAGACTCAGCCCTTCGCCGGACCGTATATCTCCACCCGGACCCCGATGTCCCGCCGTCATTTTCTTCGCGGCACCGGCGTCGCGCTGTCTCTCCCGTTGCTCAACGCGATGCTGCCCAGCTTCGCCCGCGCGCAGTCGTCGTCGGCCCTCGCGGCGGGGGCGAAGCCGCGCCGGTTTTTCGCGGCCAACACGAACTTGGGCATGCTCGTGGATCAGTTCGCTCCCTCCGGTGCGGGACGTGACTACATGGCCTCGCCCTACCTGAAGATGCTGGCCGATCACCGGAACGATTTCACGGTCTTCACCGGCGTCTCGCTTCCTTCGGTGAGCAACAGTCACTCGACGGAAGTTTGCTTTCTCACGGGCGCGCCCGGCTCGGGCAGCGGCTCGTTCAAGAACACGATTTCCCTCGATCAACTCGTGGCTGAACGGATCGGTATCCAGACGCGGCTGCCTTCGCTCACCCTCGCGGTCAACGGCAACACCTCGTTGTCCTACACCCGCAGCGGCGTGGCCATCCCTCCGGAACAGAGCCCGTCGGCGGTCTTCAAGCAGCTCTTCGTCCAGGGCGATGCGGCCGAGATCGACGCGCAGGTCCAGCGGCTTGCCGTGGGTCGCAGCATCATGGACACGATCACCGAGCAGGTGAAGGGACTCGAGCGTGATCTCGATGCCACGGATCGCGATCGCATCGATCAATACCTGACCAGCGTGCGCGACCTCGAGAACCGGCTGAAGGTGTCCCAGGGCTGGGAAAAGACGCCGAAGTCGAAGGTCGCGAGTTCAGCGCCCATCGACGAGACCAACTCGGCCCGGTTCATCGAAAAGGTGAAACAGATGATGGACCTCACCCGGCTCGTCTTCGAGACCGACTCGTCCCGCGCTGTCACGCTCTTCATCAGTTGCACCGGCACGCCGGTGGTCGAGAGCCCGCTCGATGTGGCGATCACGGAGGGTTACCACGGTCTTTCCCACCACGGAAAGTCCGAGTCCAAGCTCGCCCAGTTGCAGGCGCTCGACACCGCGCAATTGAAGGCGGTTAATACCATGCTGACCGGCCTGAAGGCCGTGAAGGAAGGCGCCGACACGCTGCTCGATCGCACGATGGTCCTGTTCGGCTCGAACCTGAGCGACGGCAACTCGCATGTGACCAAAAATCTCCCGGTGATCTTCGCCGGTGGCGGCTTCAAGCACGGCCAGCACCTCGTGTTCGATCGGGAGCGCAACTATCCGCTCACCAACCTGCATCTCTCCGTCCTGCATCGTCTGGGCATCGAGGTGGACAAGTTCTCGTCCTCGACGGGCACGATGCGCGGTCTGGACATGACCTAAGCTCCATCCAGCCGCCTCGCCAACTCCCGGAATATCCCATGCCACGTCTCACTCGGTTCCTTCGGCCCTGCGTTGCCGCGCTCTTAGTTCTGGGCCTCGCCGCTCCCACGATCTTGCCGGCGCAGGACGCTGCCCCGGCGGTGGAAGATCACCCGGCCGACTTTAAGGTGCTGACCACGGATTTCCTCCGGCTGGACGCCACCTTTGCCCATTATTTCGATCCGGTGAACAAGGTCATCGTCTCGGGCTACCTTAATATGCTGAAGCGCCGGGCCGTCCAGCTGGGCTGGAAGCTTCCCGAAGGCATGATGATGGGCGGTGGCGGGGGCCGCGGCGGCGCGGGCGCGGGCGCGGGCTACGGAGGTCGCGGCGACGGGGAGGCGAAGCCGGTCTTCGACCAGGTGAAATACGATGAACTGCGGTACGACATCAACCTGCAGTATCAGCGGCTGGCGACTTTCCTGGCGCCGTTGAAGACGGAACCGCGCCCCTTGAATCGCGAACTCGCCTTCGATCTGGTCAGCCTGGCTCCGAACCCGGCCAATGCGGCAGAAACGAAGGCCGCGCTGGATGTTCTCGATCACGAAATCAAACGCCTCGAGAAACGCGTGGCCAGCCTGCCGACGGGAGCCGTGGGGCGCGACGAGGAAGCGGCCCGGCTGGGGCGGGTGAAGGAAGTCCGCCGCGTACTCGGCCAGCAGTTCACGACCGCGCGCTGGAGTGCGCTGATCGCCGAGTTTACCCCCGCGGAGTAGGCCAAGGTGCCGCCTACGGATGGCCCATCTTCCGGAAGGTGCGGTTCCCACGTCCGGTAATTCATCGGCCAGCCTCCTGTCCATCTAGTCTCCGATTCCTGCAAATCCTGTCGATGGCTTGAGAATGGAAGTGGCACGGGTCTCCCGACCCGTGGAGATCGCCAGGCGGGCGTCATGGGTCAGGAGACCCATGCCACTCGAGCAAGGCAGGAAAGACTCGCGCCTGGGCAGGGCTCTGAAAGAACGGTCCGTCACCACTTTCAGAACTCCTCGGACAATCATGCGGGTCTATTTCATGGGCATTTGCGGGACGGCGATGGGCAACGCGGCGCTGCTCGCGCGCGCGGCCGGGCACGAGGTGCTGGGTGCGGACTCCGGGGTCTATCCGCCGATGAGCACGGTTCTGGCGGATGCCGGAATCACGCTGCACGAGGGCTACGATCCGGTTCGCCTCCAGGGGCTGGCGCCGGATCTCGTCGTGATCGGCAACGCGATGTCCCGCGGCAATCCCGAGGTGGAGTGGCTGCTC
>CAMAXB010000174.1 GCA_945862035.1 Opitutus sp. GAS368 | reverse complement strand
GCCGTCCTGAAGATCGATCCCAACCACGCTGGAGCCCGCACCGAGCTCGACCGGATGCCCACGGAGCGCTGACACGAGGCGTGACAATCGGATCCCTCGTGCCAAGGCCCGAGGACGTCCCGCGCCCCCACGTGAGATGCGGACCTCGTTCTCCCTTCCCGACTGGCAGACTAGGCAGGCGACTTGCTTAGTGCCAGACCCCCGGGTTGATTGATCCCGCCCCCCCCGGGGACACGCCTCAGCAACCATGGGTTCGGATTTGCGCCGCAGAGAAATGCCGACTTAGTTCACGCCCCTCGCCATGTCCATGCCTCCACCCATCGTCGATTTCCAGCGCGCCTCCAAGCGCTATGGCGAGGGTCCGCTCATCATCGACGACCTGACGCTCACCGCGTCGCCGGGAGACTTCATCAGCCTGATCGGTCCCAGCGGTTGTGGCAAATCGACCGTGCTTAAGTTAATCAGCGGGCTCAGCATCCTCACCACTGGCACGCTCAAGGTGAACGGGCTGGCACCCGAACAGGCGGCGCGCGAACTCGCCTACGTGTTCCAGGAGCCGACCCTTCTTCCGTGGCTGACCGTGGGCAAAAACATCGAACTCCTGATGCAGCTCGACCACTCGGCTCCCGCGGAGCGGACCAAGATTCGACAGCGCGTCCTATCGCTCGTTCGCCTCGACGGTCTCGCCGGTCGCTATCCGCGCCAACTCTCAGGCGGGCAAAAAATGCGCGTTTCCATCGCACGGGCGCTGTCGCGCTCGCCGCGGATTCTGCTGCTCGATGAGCCGTTTGGGGCCCTCGACGAGATGACTCGCGACCACCTCAACGAGGAGCTGCTCGCCATCCGCCAGCAGGAAGCTTGGACCGCCTTCTTTGTCACGCACTCGGTGACCGAGGCCGTGTTTCTCTCCAACCGTATCGTGATCATGGCAGCCGGTCCCGGACGGATCCACGAAGAGATCAGCGTCAATTTCCCCTATCCACGGACAGCCGAGACACGCCACTCACCCGCTTTCCAGGAACTCGTGGCGCGCGTTTCCCGCGTGCTGCGTTCGGTGGAGGAAGTCTTGCCATGAGTTCATGGCGGCGACTTCTCCCCGTGCTGACCGGCCTCGTCTTTGTCGGGATCTGGTACGCCGTGCACTTTAGCCTGTCGACTGAGGAGCGTTACCTCCTGCCTCGGCCAGACGCAATCCTGCAGGCGTTCAGTGATGAAGGCGCCGTGCTGGGCAGCGCCACTTTGAACACGGCGCTCGGCGCCCTGTGCGGTTTTGCGGCCGCCATCGTCGTGAGCGTTGCCTGCGCCCTGCTTTTGTCGCTGTCGCCGCTCATCCGGGCCAGCCTCTACCCCTTTCTGATGATGCTGCAGATGACCCCGATCATTGTGTTGGCCCCTATCCTCATCCTGTGGAGCGGGCCGGGATTCCTGAGCGTCACGATCATCACCTTCCTTATCTGTTTCTTTCCGCTGGTTGTTAACACCACGCAGGGTCTCATCTCCACCGACCGTAATCTGGTCGACCTGTTCACCATGGCCCGGGCAACGCGGCGGCAGGAAATCCTGCTGCTGCGATTGCCCTCCGCCCTGCCCTACTTTTTCACCGGACTGCGGATAGCGGCGACCCTGGCGCCCATCGGCGCCATCGTCGGCGACCTTTACGCCGGAAACTCCGCCGGAGGGCGCGGCGGCCTTGGCTTTCAGACCATCATCTATAGCGCCCAGTTCAAGATGCCCGCCCTGTTTGCCACCGCGTTTGCCGGCTGCGCCCTCGGCTTCGTTTTCGTGGGCGCAGTCATTGCGCTTCAGTGGCGACTGCTGCACCGTTGGCACGACTCCTACTCCCGCACCGACTCATGAAAGCGATCGCCCTCCTCCTTGTGCTTGCCCTGATCACCACCGGCTGTGGCAAGAAAGACGCTGTAGCCACCTCCGCCGCTCCATTCAGGATCACGGTCCAGCTCGACTGGGTCCCTGAACCGGAACACGGCGGCTTTTTTCAAGCCCAGGCCCGCGGCTTCTTCCAGGAAGCCGGGCTTGAAATCGAATTGGTCCCCGGAGGCCCCAACGCCTTCGTCCTGCAGAAGCTTGCGACCGGTCAGGCCCAGGTCGGGCAGGCGGATAGCACCAATACGATTCTGGCCGCAGCCCAAGGTCTGCCCGTGACCCAGATTGGAGCCGTTTTCCAGAACGATCCTTCCGTGCTCATGCTCCACGCCGACAACCCCATCACCCGGTTTGAGGAGTTGAATGGCAAGACCCTGATGGCCCGACCGGAATGGGCCTTTCTCCCCTATCTCAAGAAAAAGTACGGCATCGATTTTCAGCTCATCCCCTTCAACTTTTCGGTCGCGAACTTTATCGCGAACAAGGACTTCATCCAGCAGGGCTACTACATCGCGGAGCCTTACTTTATCACCAAGGGCGGAGCCAAGGCCCCCAAGTACCTCTACGCGTGGGACGCTGGCTTTGATGCCTATGCCGTACTCGTCGCCAACAAGACCTGGGCCAGCCAGCACCCGGAGCAGGTCCGGGCCTTTCTGCGCGCCTACATCCGGGGCTGGCAGGATTACCTTGAAGGCGATCCGGCGCCGGCACACGCACTCATGAAGCAAATGAACGCGAACAACACCGATGAGTTTATGATGTTCTCTCGCCAGATGATCATCGACGAGAAGCTCGTCATCGGCCGCCAGAACGGCAGCACCGCCCAGATCGGCCGCATCAGTCGCGAGCGCTTCCAAACCCAGATCAACCAACTCGAGGAACTCGAGATCCTTGCCAGAGGCAAAGTAACCGTCGATCAGGTCATGACGACGGACTACCTGCCGTAACGTGCTACGGGCCTGACGCTCGAGGAAGCCTTCTTTTGCCCTGCCAGCTCCAAGGACCGCGAACTGGCGAGACTCACGCCGACAGAACATCGGCCTCACCTTGAGGCCCACCTGCGCTCCCCGGCGCGCACCGGTACCGTCTGCCACCTCGATTTCCGCGCCCAGGGTGCCTGCGGCGCCGGGCTCCTGCGTAAGGCCTCCGCTGCCACGGGGGTTCGCTCGGTGAACCTGAGCCAGTTCGACCGGCCTCCTTTCACGTTGGCGGAACTCCGACCCTAATGTCGCCCCGCTCCCGCCGCCTGCCCGTGACGAACTATCCACGATCCTTCGCGTGGCCAACGGCACTGCAGAGAGCACCATGAACGGCCTTACCGATTGGGCATGGCGTGAGATCCGTGAGCTAACCAGTACGGCCGGACGCCGGCGCGCGATCCACTGCCGCGAGCATGCGGACTTCCGCGACCGCTCGATCGCTCAAACGGGTCGAGGCGACCTCGCGCGGGCCTCGGCTTTCTACGATCCCCACCTGATCGTGCACCTGCCGGTCGCGACGACCGAGGAGATCGCCCGCGTGGTCAGCCACCGGTAAACCGCCGTGCTGAACCCGCGCGCGAATACCTTGCTCACGCTCGCCTTGCCTCCCGTCGCGGCTCTGCTGGGACCTGGAGCGAACTTGATGCTCGGAACCGACAAGGGAATGCTCAACCGCCCTCATCTTCTCCCGGAACTGGACTTCACCGGGAAGCTTGCGCGATCGCCAGCGGGGCACGCCACACTGCCGGCGCCGGCCGCCCTGCTGCGCATGGCCAGCCGCAATGCGTACGCCGTGTTGGGTGATGACTTTCCCGGGATGCTTGAATAGGGCGGCCCGGCGATATTCGTCGTCCTCGACTTCACGGCCCCGCACCTTCGCACCACGCGCAACGTCTTGACGTCAATCGTTGACCCCGTAACACCCGCCGAGGTTCTCGCAACCTCCCTGCACGGGCGGCCACGGTGGACTGCCCCGGATCGCGCCCGGTAGTCCGCCCGTGTTTATCCGTGCCATCCATCGCCAAGCTGCTTGGATTACCCCGCATGGCTTCCGCCCGCGAACGCTTCCTCGATCTTTTGCGCACTTCGGTGCGCGATGCCACCCTCGTCAAACTGACCCTCGGCAAGCATCGCGGGACCGACGCCACCTTGCGCAATCTCTTTGTTCGGCCAGTGACACTCAAAGCCGGTCCGCATCTGAGCTTTGTCTGGCGGCACCTCACGCGGGACATCATCAAGAATCACTCACCTGACCAAGCCCTCGCCCAGATCGAGCCACTGCTCGGCCGGGACTTTCTGGACGCCCACTTGTTTACACCCCTGCAAACGGCTCAACTCGAATGCAATCCCGGCGGGGAGGCGCGCCTTTTCATCAAGACCGCAGCGGAGGCCCCGCCAGCCGTGGGGAGCCATGACCGCACCAAGATTCGGCCGTTGCCGGCTAACACCGGCTGGCTGCAGGCGCTCGGCGTCACCAACGACCAAGGTCGACCCCGCGAGGGCATGGCGGCGAAGTACCGCCAAATTCAGAAATTCGTCGAGCTGCTCGGATCACTCGCCGCAGAGGCGGGATTTGATGACGGGCGCGAACTGCGCATTGCAGACATGGGGTCGGGCAAGGGCTACCTGACCTTTGCCACCGCCGCATACTTTGCCCCTCGGGCCGATGTCACCGGCATCGAGGCCCGCGGTGAGTTGGTTGAACTCTGCAATGCAGCCACCAAGGCAAGCGGGATCCGTCGCCTCTCGTTCAAGACCGGCCACATCAATGCGACGGCCACCGGGGCCCTTGACGTGCTGATCGCCCTGCATGCTTGCGACACAGCGACGGATGATGCGCTCGCCCAAGGGATCTCCGCCGGTGCCTCGCTTCTGGTCGTGTCACCCTGCTGCCAGCAGGAACTGCGCTCTCAGCTCACCGCACCCGCGGTCCTTGCGGAGGCGCTCCGCCACGGAATCTTCCAAGAGCGTCAGACCGAGTTCGTCACCGACGCACTGCGCGCGCAGCTTCTGGAGTGGGCCGGCTATCGGACCAAGGTGTTCGAGTTTGTCTCGATGGAACACACGGCAAAGAATCTCCTCATCGCCGCGATCAAGACCCACGCGCCCGGCGACGAGCGACGCGCCCGGCGCCTCCGCGAATTCGCCCAATTCTACGGCATCCGTACGCAGCGCCTCGCCGGACACCTCGGCTGTCCGCTCACCTAGGTTCGCGGGTTGCCGTCAACCCATCGCTGACATGACTCTGCCCCATCTCCGCCCCGTCTCCCGAGCATGTGTCACGTATTGCGTGACACATTCCGAGGCGCCTCACTGGGCGCCCCTCGTCGAGTGTCACGCAATACGTGACACGAGCGCGGCCGGAGTCGGAGGTCGGCCATGACTTGGGACGAGATTGACTGGGCAGCCTTGGACCGCCTGCGCGAAGGATTCCTTTCGGGGTCAGCCGCGAACGGGCCCTATTGGCGCTCGCGGTCCGATCTTGCGAGCTACGACTTTACCTACGGAGAGCGTATCGGCTGGAAGTGGGATGCCGTGCTCCGCGAACTGCGGCTGCGTCGCTGGATGCCGCCGCCCGGGCTGCTCGTTGACTGGGGCTGCGGGAGTGGCATCGCCGGGAGACGCGCGTTGTCCACCTGGGGCGTGGACGCCTTCACCGGACTTCGCGTCTGGGACCATTCGCCCCATGCCTGCGAGTTTGCGACGCAGGCCGCGCGAGAGGCTCACCCTGAGCTCAAGGCGGCCGTTTACGCGGATGACGAACCGATTGGCCTGCTGGTTCTCAGCCATGTACTGAACGAGCTGAGTCCCGCCGCCAAGGTCGCGCTGGGAAGCGTCATCGAGCGGGCCGCCGCGGTCATCTGGATCGAACCGGGTACGTCCGTCGTCAGTCGGGATCTCATCGGCTGGCGGGAGTCATTGCGCCTCACGCACCGGATTATCGCTCCGTGTACCCATGCCGCTCAGTGCGGTCTGCTCGCCGCCGGACGCGAGCGCGACTGGTGTCATCACTTTGCGCCGGCGCCGCCCGGAGTCTACGCGGACTCACACTGGGTCCGCTTCGGCCAGCGCGCCGGGATCGACCTTCGCAGTCTCCCGTACGCTCATCTCGTCTTAGCGAAAAACAGAACCCCGCTCACCAGTCCTGAGCTCCCTACGGATGCCGCGCGCATCATCGGCCGCCCCGAGCACTTCAAACCCTATGCGCGCGTGCTGAGTTGCGACGCATCCGGAGTGAATGAACTCACCATCCCACGACGAACGTGTGGCGCGCTCTACAAGCAACTCGACCGCACCAAGGCGCCCCTCATTTACCAATGGCAGCGCTCCGGTCTTTCGGTGGAAGGCGCAACCGCGCTCGGAGAAGAGTTCCTGCACGGCCGGGACGACCGAGCGGAACGCCGGTCGCCGGACTGACAGGGACCGCCGGTCAGCCGGCAAACCCCATCCGTGGAGTTTCGCATCGGGGAACCCCACCGCGTAAGGTTTTACGTACCCTGAGGTCAGCCCGTGAAACGAAGCTTCATCATGAATCTCGATTCATCGCCCTACAATCTTCGCCGGACAGGCCCTCGCGTGGGCACAGAATCAACTCCGCTGATCCCGTTACCCGCAGTGAGGGGCACGCCTCCGTCTCGCGGCTACCCTTTCGCACGGACCGATCGACGTGTGGATCGCAACGACAGGCTCGACCTCGGGGGCTTGAGC
>CAMAXB010000173.1 GCA_945862035.1 Opitutus sp. GAS368 | reverse complement strand
ACCGTGTAGCGGCGCGCGTCCGGCGTAACCGAGAGGCGGATCAGGTTCCCTGCGCAGGTCTCCTCCGCGTTGGCGATATGCGCCGCCGGCGCGTTGCCTTCCGGGCCCACGCGAACATTGCGGTGGACCTGATACATGGCCTCCAGCGTAGGCAGCGACTGCAGCGTCGCGAGGATTCCCGCCTCGGCACCCTTGCGCGGACCATTACTCATCACCGACACCGTGGGCGCAAGCGTCCGGACCAGCGCTGGATGGTTGCTCTGGTCCAAGCCGTGATGCCCGACCTGATACACATCCACCTCCCCCACCAGATCCACCGGAACAACGAGCTTGGCTTCCACATTCCACGTCAGGTCGCCACCGGCAAAAAAGCGAAAGCCACCGAACTCCAGCACCAGAACCACGCTGTTGGCATTGTCGGAGGGGTCGACCGGCTTGGCCGGAACATCGGTCGCACTGGGCTCACCCGACTGGCCTGCGGAAACCGGCAAAAAAACCTGATTCGCGCCCAGCACCTGCACGGAGACGGAGGGCCGGTTTGCGTCCGTCGAGGACACCAGTGGCAGCATCACGCCCGGCGCAAGCCGAGCCCGGCGTACCGCCAGTTCACGGTAAGGCTTGATCTGCGTCGGAAACGTCGAGGGCGTTCTCCCATCGGGATCGCCCTCCGGGATCCCCTTGTCGTACAAGGTGCCGATTGGAATCAGCTGCGCCAGTTCGGCGGCACCGCCGAAGTGATCCCGGTGGAAGTGAGTGATCACGACATGGTCGATCCGCTCCAGGCCCGCCGCAAGGGCTGCGGCATGGATCCGCGCCGCATCCCGTCCACCGGGATTGCCCGTGTCGATCAGCAGGGACTCTCCCTCGGGCGTCACGATCAAGGTCGAGCCACCGCCCTCGGAATCAACCCAGTAGAAATCCAGAGTCCGGTCGAGCCGCCCGGCAAAGGCCGGACCGACCGCGAGCAAAGTGCAGAGGAAGAATGATCGACGGCTGAGGCGAAAGGAGCTCATGGGGTACCCCAGACAACCCGATCCGTGGACCACTGCCAATGGTGGAGAAGGGGACAGGTTCGCCCGCCCCGGGGCTACTGGATCTCGAGCTCCGCCCTAGCCGCCGCTTCCAGCCGCCGCAGACCGTGATCGACCACGGCATCCCCTGGGCCTTCGATTAGGAAGCGCAGCTTGGGCTCCGTCCCTGAGTACCGCACCAGCACCCGGCCGCTGGAACCCAGCTCCTTCTCCAGCGCTGAAATCGTCGCCGTCAGTACCGGCAACTCGGCGAGCGGTCGCTTCACCTTGACCCGCAGCGCGCTCGTTCGTTGGGGGAATTTCCGGAGAACCCGCCGCAGCGCGGAAAGCGGCTGACCGGTCGCCAGCATCACCTCGATGATCTTCAAAGCTGCCACCAAACCGTCGCCCGTCGGGTGCAAGTCCGCGCAAATCACATGGCCGCTCGACTCGCCCCCGAGCGTCGCTCCGGAGACACGCATGCGCTCCATCACGTAGCGGTCGCCGATCGCGGTGCGGGCCACCTTGCCACCCGCTGCCCGGACGGCCGCATCGACGCCCAGATTGCTCTGCACGGTCACGACCAACTCGTTCGCCCCCAGCCGCTGGGTCCGAAGCGCATGCAGCGCGAGGATGGTGAGAATCTCGTCACCATCCAGCACCCCGCCCGCCTCATCGCAGAGGACGCAGCGATCGCCATCGCCGTCGTGCGCAATCCCGAGTCGGGCCTGCCTAGCCTGCACCTCGGCCGCCATCCGCTCGGGATGTTCGCTGCCCACCGTTTCGTTAATGTTTATCCCATCCGGCGCATCGCCGACCCCGACGACCTCGGCGCCCAGCGATCGCAGAACTTGCGGGCTGGTTTCGCAGGTCGCGCCGTGCGCGGTGTCCAGGACGATGCGCCACCCCGCCAGCGCACCCGCTGGCAGCAGGGAACCCACGACCGCGCAGTACAGATCCCGGGCGGAATCATCGTGGGCCAACAGCGCAGTGACCACCGGGGGAATCCGCGGCAGGAGCGCCTCGATCGCCGCCTCGTCCTCGTCGGACAGTTTTAGCCCGGTCCCGGCAAAGAACTTGATGCCATTGTCCGAGGCCGGGTTGTGCGAGGCGGTGATCACCACGCCGAGGATCGCGCCGCTTGAGCGCACCCG
Source organism: Opitutus sp. GAS368 (assembly GCA_945862035.1). Taxonomy (GTDB): domain Bacteria; phylum Verrucomicrobiota; class Verrucomicrobiia; order Opitutales; family Opitutaceae; genus CAMAXB01. The sequence continues at coordinate 4,411 of CAMAXB010000173.1, read as the reverse complement.
GCAGGCGACCGCGGGCGTCGGCAAGACGCCCAGCATGACCGGCTCGAGCCCGGCTGCGCGCAGACCGATCGCGATCGAGGCCGCAAGGCTCTGGCCCGAGGCCCGCGTGTCCCGGCCAATCACCACCCGGCCCCGCGCGCCCGCCCAAAGACCCGCCGCGAGGCCGAGCCTTTCGGCAAAGGCCTCGTTGATCACCGGACCACCGTAGGGTCCGCGAATGCCATCGGTCCCAAAATAGATGCGCTTCATGCGCGGAGAAAGAATTCGCGGGTGGCAGCGATCTTGGCCTTCACGCCGCCCCCGAGCAGGGCCTCGCGGGCCGGCGTCACACCCTCGACGACGGTGGCCGTGCGCCCGGTGATCCAGAGGGCGATGGCCGTGTTCAGGACCACGGTGTCGACCAGGCCGGAGGGGCCGCGGCCCGACAGGATGGCGTCAACGATCGCGAGATTGGCCGCCAGGTCCCCCCCGCGGAGGTCCTCAAAGGAACTCTCCGCGAATCCATAGTCACGCCCCTGCCAGACCCCATCGATCGACCGGAGCCGCCCGAATCCGCGCACACGATTCGGCGTCGCCGTGGTCAGCTCATCGATCCCCTGCCCGGGACCGATCAGGCCATGCGCTGCGAGGCCGGCGGAAGTTCCCAGCAGCTCGAGGACCTCGGCCAGCCGCGGCACCCACGCTTCGGAAAACACCCCGAGCAAAATGTGAGCCGGTCGTCCCGGGTTGATCAGCGGTCCCAGAATATTGAAGACGGATCGCCGACCTTGGGCGGCCAGCGCCTTGCGAACCGGAGCAATGTGCCTGAAGGCCGGGTGAAAGCCCGGTGCGAAAAAAAACGTGTAGCCGAGCTGCGCGAGCGCGGCCTGATGCTTGGCGGGCGGGGCATCGAGCTGCAGGCCGAGCGCCGCGAGCAGATCCGCACTGCCGCATTTGGACGTGATCCCGCGGTTGCCATGCTTCATGACCGTCACGCCCAGACTCGCCAGGGTCAGGACCACGAGGCTCGAAATGTTGAACCCACCTGCGTGATCACCGCCCGTGCCCACAATATCAATGGCCCCGGCCGACCATTGCTCGACCCCCGGATTCAGGGCCCAGGCTCGGAAGGACTGGGCAAAGGCCGCGACCTCGGCGGGCGTCTCCCCCTTGTCGCCCAGAGCGGTGAGAAACGCGATCTTGGGCTCGTCGGCTACATCGGGCGACGCGAGCGCCGTCGCGGCGGCCGCCACATCATCGGCCGACAACGAGTGGCGAGCAAGCAGGCGTTGGGTCAAATCGGCAAGCGCGGGCACAACCGCAGGCAATCCGAAAAGCCGTGTTGGGGAAAAGCATAAACTCGACACTCCCGGTTTGTTCTGGGAGCAACCCGAATGCGCAGATTCATCGTCGTTCTGGGGTTCGCCCTGGCCGGATGCCTCCGGCTGGTGGCCGCCACCCCTGAAACCGCTGCGCCTAAAGGGCTGACCGCCCGCGATGCCATCATTTTCGGCCTGGTGGAAGGCGTGACCGAGTTCCTGCCCATTTCCTCAACGGGTCACCTCATCATTGCCAGCCGGGCGCTCGGGCTGGACGCCGAGACACCCCTGCGCGACGCCAAGGGCGAGCTCCTTTGGCACGAGCGGCCGAGCGAAGAGAACCCGGCCGGGGTTCCCCTGACTCGGAAGCTCGCAGTTGATACCTACATAGTGGTCATCCAAGTGGGTGCGATCGCCGCGGTGGTCCTGCTCTATTGGCGTCAGCTGATGGGGATCCTCCGCGGGCTGGCGGGCCGGGATGCCGTGGGCATTCGCCTGCTCCGCAATCTCCTCCTCGCTTTCCTTCCGGTCGTATTCGCCGGCCTGCTGCTCGGAGATTGGATTGATGCCCACCTCTTCTCAATCGGCGCGGTGGTTGCTGCGCTGGTCAGTGGCGCGGTATTGATGTTCGCGGCGGAGCGCTGGCGAAAGCAAAACTCCGGCGCCGGTACCTCTCGAAAGGAGCCGCACGAGCTATCGGTCCGGCAGTCGATCGCCATCGGGTGCATGCAGTGTCTCGCGCTTTGGCCCGGGATGAGCCGGTCGATGGTCACCATGGTGGGAGGCTACTTCGCCGGTCTGAGTCCGGCGAAATCGGCCGAGTTCAGTTTCCTCGTCGGCCTGCCGGTCTTGGGCGGAGCGGCCGGCTACAAGCTGGTCAAGGCCGGGCCCGGGCTTTTCGCGGTCTTTGGCTGGGGCGAGATGCTGCTGGGCGCGGCGGTGGCCGCAGTCAGCGCGGCCATCGCGATCAAATTCTTCGTGGGCTACCTTGCCCGGAACGGGCTCGGCGTATTCGCGGGGTATAGGCTGGTGCTCGCGGTGGTCCTGACCGCAGTCTTTCTGATCTGAAGTCAGCAGGACGGCGCTAGAAAAGGCTTGCTTTCGCAACTTATTTGCTCTTTTGTCGCGGTGTGCCCGTTCCTCCTCCGGCCCCTTCCGCTCTGCCCCTCAGCACGTTGGATGCCTCGCTGGAGACTTTCCTCGCGGAGCGCGACCAGGAACCGCACTGGATCTACGTTTGTATTCTCTTTCTCCTTACACTCGCGGCCGTCGCGCTCCCGCTCGTCCGCGTGGATGTCACCGTTCGCGCCTCCGGCATTATCCGCCCAACGACGGCGCCCATCGGCCTCCAAACCGGCCTAGGCGGACTGATCGAACGCGTTTGGATCACCGACAATCAACCAGTGAAGGCAGGGCAACCCCTGATCCAGCTACGGTCCATCGAGATCGAATCGCGTCTCGCCCTGAACGAGGAGCGTCTGCGAGCAGCCACCGATCTGCTTTGCGACCTCACCCTGCTCGCCGCCACGCCCGCCACGGAAGACCTTGAGCCCGATCCAACGCGATTCCTGCCCAACCTCCGCACCGCCGCCCTAGGGCAGGAGTGGCTGGGGTACCGAACCCAGCGGATCGCCTTGCAGCTCGCCGTACTCCGTGCCGCCTCATATCACGACCGCGTGGCGAAGCTCGCCGCGAAGGGCTGGTCCACCCAGCAGGAACTCGAGGTCGCCCGCTTCGAACGGGAACAAGCCGATGCCTCCCTCCGCCATGCGACCCAGCAAGCCCGGAGCGGCTGGTTGGAACGCCAGCGGATCGAAGAGGCCACGCTCGACAATCTCCGCTCGGATCAACGCCGGCTGCAAGAGGAGGCCGACCGCCATATCGTGAGAGCACCTGTCACCGGGATGTTGATGGAATTCGCCGGCTGGGCTCCCGGCAGCTACCTGCCACCCGGCCAACCCATCGGACGAATCTCGCCGGACGACGCCCTGCAGGTCGAAGCGATGATCTCCCCGCAGGATGCCGGGCTCGTCCGGCCTGGGCAAAGTGTCCGACTGCTCATCGATGCACTCCCTCACACCTACTGGGGAGCGCTCACGGGGACCGTCCGCTCCGTTTCCGCCGACTTGACCACCGGCCTACTCACGACAAGCCCGGGCTTCAAAGTGCTGATTGAGCCCCACAGCACGGTTCTCGCCCGGTCCGACGGTCGACGCGCGGAGCTGCGCAAGGGGCTCACGCTCACCGCCCGGATGGTCGTCGCCCAACGCAGCCTGCTTCAACTCCTGTACGACGAAGCCGGTGGCTGGACCCAACTGCTCAACCAATCTCCCGAGCCCACTCCTTTATGAAGGCGCCCGTAACCCCGGCGCCCACCCTTTCCGATTCCTCGGAAACATCCGCCCAACAGCCACAGCCCTGCGGGCTGGATGACAAATTCGGCTGTAATGACAGTGATAACGAAAGTGTCTATGAACGATGGTATCGCACTCGAAATGAACGGCGGATTCGTCGAACTCGGCGAATCCGACCTCGCAGAAGTCAATGGCGGCATTGCCCCTGGCTTGATCGCGGCCGGCGCGCTCGGCTGGGCGATGTGGAAAGACGTGACCCAGAGGATCGAGGACAACCCCGACGCGTTCACCTTCCTCTTCGACTGGTACTATACTTGGGAATGAGCGCCGCTGCAGGCTTCCCCATTGAGGGACGGGTTCGAAACCGTTCCTTAGCCCGCGGCAGGCCTGCCCGCGCCTGATGACGGGAAACGCGTCGTCATCCGACCTTCGCGTTTCCCTTTGAATGACGGTCCAGTCCGGCCGCGAACCATCACCCATTTCGTATTTTCAATTCCATGGACCAGCCAACCCCAACCGCCGCCTGCGAGGTCAGGTCGCTCATCAAGCGCTACGACACGGTCCCTGCGGTTAATGGTCTGTCACTCTCCATCCACAAGGGGACACTCTACGCCCTGCTCGGCGCCAACGGTGCGGGCAAGACCACCTCGCTGCGCATGATTGCCGGCTTGCTGCGGCCCGACGCAGGCGACATACGGATCCAAGGCCACTCGATGCTGACGGCCCCGGGCGAGGCGAAACAGCACCTAGCCTACTTGC
>CAMAXB010000172.1 GCA_945862035.1 Opitutus sp. GAS368 | reverse complement strand
GGGAAGGGGCCGATCCCGAGCAGGCCGTTCTCGGACTGGAGGGTGACATCCATGCCCGGCGGGATGAAGTTGGCCACGAGCGTCGGGATGCCGATGCCGAGATTCACGTGATAGCCGTCGCGCAATTCGCGGGCGGCGCGACGCGCCATGAGATCGCGGATGGGCGATTCCTTTTTGGAGGCGGCGGCCCCGCGGACGGTGCGGAACTCGATGCGCTTCTGGTAGCTCGCGCCCTGCAGAATGCGGTCAACGTGGATGCCCGGCGTGTGGATCTGGTCCGGATCGAGCTCGCCGGTTTCGACCAGTTCCTCGACCTCGGCAATCGTCACCTTCGCGCAGGTGGCGATCATCGGATTGAAGTTCCGCGCGGTATGGCGGTACACGAGATTACCGGCGCGGTCGCCCTTCCAGGCCTTGACGAGGGCAACATCGGCGCGGATTGCGGGCTCGAGGACGTACTCGCGTCCGTCGAAGACCTTGGTCTCCTTGCCCTCCGCGAGCGCGGTGCCGAAGCCGGTGCGCGTGTAGAACCCGGGGATGCCGGCGCCGCCGGCGCGGATGCGCTCGGCGAGTGTGCCCTGAGGCACGAGCTCGAGCGCGAGCTCGCCTGCGAGGACCTGGCGCTCGAACTCCTTGTTCTCGCCCACATACGAGGCCAGCACCTTGCGGACCTGGCGGGATTTGCGGAGCAGGCCCATGCCGAAGTCATCCACGCCCGCATTGTTGCCTACGATGGTGAGCCCACGCACGCCACTTGCGACGACGGCGGCGATGAGATTTTCCGGGATGCCGCAGAGGCCGAAGCCGCCGGCGGCGATGGTCAGGTCGTCGCGCAGCAGGCCGGCGAGGGCGGTGGTGGCGTCGGGGTGGACTTTATTCATGGGGTACGGGACGGAAGGGGGAGATAGCCACAGATGGCAGTACCCAGCACCGGCGGGGTAATTGACGGGCGGACGGGTTCTGGTGTCCGTTGCGGGCGCCGATCATCTGTGGCTAAAGGGAGGAAAGCGTGCGAAGGAGTTTCAGATCAGTTCAACCGCCAGCGCGATGCCCTCGCCCCCGCCGATGCAGAGGGCGGCAACGCCGCGGCGCAGCCCGCGCTCGCGCAGGCTGGCGAGCAGGGTGACGACGATGCGGGCACCGCTGGCGCCGAGCGGATGGCCGAGGGCGATGGCGCCGCCGCGAACATTGACGCGGGCGTGGTCGAGTTTGAGTTCCTGGATCAAGGCGAGCGGGACGACCGCGAAGGCCTCGTTGATTTCCCAGAGATCGACGTCCGCGGCATTCCAGTTGGCGGCGGTGAGGGCGTGGCGGGTGGCCTGAATGGGCGCGGTGGTGAACCACAGCGGTTCGTGCGCATGGTGGCCGGTGGCGACGATGCGGGCGAGCGGGGTGAGGCCGAGCGCGGCGGCGTGGGCCTCGGTGGTCAGGACGACGGCGGCGGCACCGTCGTTGAGCGTCGACGCGTTGGCCGGGGTGATGGTGCCGTCTTTCTGGAAGGCCGGCTTGAGGGTGGGGAGCTTGTCGTAGTTGACGCGGGCGGGGCCCTCGTCGCGGTCGACGCGGGTTGATTTTCCGCGGCCGTCATCCACGTCAACGGGCGTGATCTCCGCGGCGAAAAGGCCGGCCTGCTGGGCGGCGTTGGCACGCTGGAAGGACGTGGTCGCAAAGGCATCCTGCTGCGCGCGGCTGAAGCCATAGCGGGCGGCGCACTGCTCGGCGCACGAGCCCATGTGCTGGTCGTGGTACGGATCCCAGAGACCATCGCGCAGGAGGGAGTCGACGACCTGCTGGTGTCCGATGCGGAAACCCTCGCGTGCCTTGGGCAGGAGGTAGGGCGCAGTGCTCATGGCCTCCATACCGCCGGCGACCACGAGGGAGGCGTCGCCGAGCAGCAGTGCGCGCCGGGCCTGGACGATGGCCTCAAGGCCACTGCCGCAGACCTTGTTCACCGTGGTGCAGGGGACGGAATTCGGGAGACCGCCGTGGAGGGCGGCTTGGCGTGCCGGTGCCTGGCCGTTGCCGGCGGAGAGCACCTGGCCCATGATCACTGCGGAGACGGAAGCGGGGTCCACGCGAGCGGCGGATACCGCGCCGCGGATCGCGGTGCCGCCAAGGCGGGGTGCTGGGACCGAGGCGAGCGAACCTTGGAAGGAACCCAAGGGGGTGCGCGTGGCGCCGACGATGACGATCGAAGAGGACGGGGCGGTAGGCATACGGGCGAGGCGAGGATTCAAGCGGCGGCGCGCACCGTGCCAAGCGCGCTGTTGATGGCCGCGGCGAGGCGGTCGACGATAAGATCGATGACGGGCTCGGTGACGATGAACGGCGGGGCGACGAGCAGGTGATCGCCGCGCACGCCGTCGAGGGTGCCGCCCATGGGGTAGACCATGAGCCCGCGAGCCATGGCCTCGCGCTTGATCCGGGCGTGAAGCTTGAGGCTCGGGGCGAACGGATCCTTGGTCGCGCGGTCGGCGACGAACTCCACTCCCATGAAAAGACCGCGTCCGCGAATATCGCCGACGTGCGGATGATCGCCGAGACGGTGGCGCAGCGCATTGGCGAGGTAGGCGCCTTGGCGGCGGACATTGGCGAGGAGATCGTCGCGCTCGATCACCTGCTGCACCGCGAGCGCCGCAGCGCAGGCCATGGGGTGGGCGAGGTAGGTGTGGCCGTGCTGGAACAGGCCGGAGCCCTGGGCGAATGCATCGAAGATCCGCTGGCTGAGGAGGACGGCGCCGATGGGCTGGTAGCCGCCGCCGAGACCCTTGGCGATCGCGAGCAGATCGGGCGAGATGCAGTCCTGTTCGCAGGCGTGGAGGGTGCCCGTGCGGCCCATGCCGCACATCACCTCGTCGAGGATGAGGAGCACGCCGTGGCGGTCGCAGATGGCGCGGATGCGCTTGAGGTAGTCCGCCACCGGCGTGAGCGCGCCCGCGGTGGCGCCGACGACCGTCTCCGCCACGAAGGCCATGACGGTACCGGGGCCCAGTTCGATGATCTTGTCCTCCAGCGCCTGCGCGGCCCGCGCGGCATAGGCGGCATCGTCCTCGCCCGCGTGCTGGTGGCGGTAGGCGTAGCACGGATCGATGTGGTGGGTGTCGATCAGGAGCGGCTTGAACTGGGTGCGGCGCCATTCGTTGCCGCCGGCGGCGAGGGCGCCGAGGGTGTTGCCGTGGTAGCTTTGCCGCCGGGCGATGACATGGCGGCGGGCGGGCTCGCCCTTTTCGACGAAGTACTGGCGGGCCATCTTGAGGGCCGCCTCCATCGCCTCGGAGCCGCCGCTCACGAGGTAGGCGTGCGAAATGCCGGCCGGGGCGCGGCCAATGAGGTGATCGGCGAGACGCTCGGCAACCTCGGTCGTGAAGAACCCCGTGTGGGCGTAGGCGAGGCGGTCGACCTGGGCATGGATTGCGGCCACCACGTCGGGATGACCATGGCCGAGGCAGGACACGGCCGCGCCGCCGGAGGCGTCGAGATAGACGCGACCGGTGGCGTCGACGAGCTCGACCCCGCGGCCGGACACGGCGACGGGCAGGGAGCCGGCGATCTGGCGATGAAGGAGATGGGTCATGGCGGTGGGGTGGTGGGGCGGGTCAGGCCTGGGCGCGGGCGCGGCGGCGTCCGGCCTTGGGGGTCCAGTGAACGTGGAAGGCGGCGAGCTGCTCCTCGGTGTGTTTGAGCGCCTGTGCGACGGTGTCGCCCCCGCGTCCGGCAGCGAGCGTGGCCAGCATCTCGGCCAGCGCGAAGGCCGGGGTCATGGTGTGAAAAAAGGACGGACTTTCGGTCGTGACGAGCAGGCTGTGGCGTGCGATGCGGACGAGGGGAGAGGCCTTGCTGTCGGTGAACGCGAGCACGGGCACGCCGCGGTCGGTGGCATACTGGGCGCCCTCGATTGTGGCCCGCGTGTAGGGGCGGACGCTGGCCACCACGAGGATGTCCTTGGCGGTGGCGGTGCGGATCGGGTCGAGACCGATGCCGGCGACATGGTCGAGCAGGACGACGCGATCGCTGAAGAGGGAAAGAATGTAGTGCAGATGCCAGGCGACGGCGTGGCAGGAGCGCAGGCCCATGCAGTAGATGCGGCGCGCCCCGTGGAGGCTGGCGGCGGCGGCAGTCAGCGCGTCGAGCAGCTCCGGCTCAGCCAGCCGCGCCACCTGGCGGGCGAGAGTGGCGGCCATGTCGGCCGCGAGGGCGCGGTCGCCCCGTTCGCGCTGGGTGGAGACCTGAGCGGACGCCTTGCCGGCGAAATCGAGCCCGGGGCGGCGGATCGCGTCGGCGTGCAGGGCGCGGATGTCATCGTAGCCCTCGAGACCCAGCCGCTTGGCGAAGCGCGTCATGGTCGCCGGCTGCAGGCCGGCGCGCCGGGCCTGTTCGCGCATCGACAGCAGCGCGACGTCCCGGGGATTCTCGAGGACATAGCGCGCCGCGGCCTGGAGCTGCGCGGGCATCGCGTCCATAGCCTTGATGATGCGGTCGGAAATCGCCGGGGCGGTCGTTGGCACGGTGGGAAAATGATCCGACTGAAGCATGCTTGCAACAATTGTTTTATTTGGGCAACCAGTGAACCATATGTTTCAAGCGCCTGAGACGTCGGGGTCGGCGACACCCGCACCCGCACCCGCACCCGCACCGGTGCCGATCGCGGTGGCGCCGAATGGCGGGCGGCGGACGAAGGCTGATCACCCGCGGTTGCCGCTGGAGCCGGCGGAACTGGCGTGGACGGCGGCGGCGTGTCGCGACGCCGGCGCGGCGATGATTCATCTCCACGTGCGGGATGAGGCCGGCCGGCATCTGCTCGACGCGGCTGCTTATGCCCGCGCGCTGCAGGCGGTGCGGGCGGAGGTGAAGGAGTCGATGGTGATCCAGATCACCAGTGAGTCGCTCGGACTGTACACGCCCGCGGAGCAGCGGGCGGTGGTGGAGGCGGTGCGGCCGGAGGCGGTGTCGATCGCGCTGCGTGAACTCCTGCCGGAGGGTGGGGACGAACGGGAGTTCGCCGCTTTCCTCGAACGGCTGCGCGCGGTGCAGGTCGCGGTGCAGGTCATCCTGTATGAGCCAGCAGAGGCGGTGCGGTTGGGCGACCTTCAGCGCCGGGGCTTGGTACCCGAGGAGCAGATCGCGGTTCTGTATGTGCTCGGGCGCTACACGCCGGGGCAGCTCTCGCAACCGGAGGATCTGGCGCCCTTCCTCGCGCCGGGGGTGCCCCGGTTCGGATCGTGGATGACCTGTGCCTTTGGCCGCAATGAGGCGGCCTGTGTCTTGGCCGGGGCGGAGGCGGGGGGTGGCCTGCGGGTGGGCTTTGAGAACAACCTATGGCTGCCGGACGGCACGCTGGCTCCCGCCAACGCGGCGCTGGTGCAGCGGGTGGCGGAGGGGCTGGCGGAGCGGGGAATTGGGCGGATGAGCGCCTCTCAGTTGCGCCGGGCCTGGGGCTTGATCTGAGGGCAAGGCCTCCAGGGCGGGAGCCATTTTGCGCGGCGAGTCTCGGGGTGCGCCGGTAAAGCACGCGGAAGCACGCGGAAACGAACCGTCGAACCGTTGTAGCCGCGGATGGATACGGATTAACACGGATCACGGATTCTACCCTGAAGGGCGGACGAGAGTCGGGGATCGTAGCCATGTGCAGTCGTGTCCCGCTGGGGTGAACTTCTGTGCAGATTGTTGACCGAAGCGCGTTAGCGGTTAAGTTGAAGGGCAGCCTTCTCCCTACCCCTCATGCCCCTTGTCGACCTGCCGCTGGCCCAGCTTCGTTCCTACTACGGGATCAACCCGTGCCCTGGCAATTTTGACGACTATTGGACGCGGGGACTGCGCGAGCTCGACGCGACGCCACCGGAGGCAGAGCTGGTGCCCTCGACGGAGTGCGTGCCGGCGGATGCGGACTGTTTTGATCTCTGGTTCACCGGGGTCGGCGGGGCGCGGATCTACGCGAAGTACATTCGCCCCAAAGAGGCGGCCAAACCCCATCCGGCGGTGCTGCAGTTCCACGGCTACGGGGGCAACAGCGGTGATTGGACGGAGAAGCTGCACTGGGCGCTGGAAGGTTACGCGATCGCGGCGATGGATTGCCGCGGGCAGGGCGGGAAGTCCGAGGACCGGGGTGGGGTGAAGGGCACCACCATCCGTGGCCAGATCGTCCGCGGCCTGGCGGATCCTGATCCGGACAAGCTGCTGTTTCGTCAGGTCTTTCTCGATACGGTGCAGCTGGCCCGCGTGGTGATGGGCTTCGCGGAAGTGGATGCCGGTCGCGTGGGCTGCTTTGGGATATCGCAGGGCGGGGCGCTTTCGCTGGCCTGTGCGGCGCTCGAGCCGCGTATTCGCCGATCGGCGCCGGTCTATCCCTTCCTTTGCGATTACCAGCGGGTCTGGGAAATGGACCTTGCGGAGCAGGCGTACGAGGAGCTGCGGATCTACTTCCGGCACTTCGACCCGACCCATGAGCGCGCGGAGGAGATTTTTACGAAACTGGGCTATATCGACGTCCAGCACCTCGCGCCCCGGATCCGGGCGGATGTGCTGATGTTCACCGGCCTGATGGATAAGATCTGTCCGCCCAGCACGCAGTTTGCGGCC
>CAMAXB010000171.1 GCA_945862035.1 Opitutus sp. GAS368 | reverse complement strand
ATCGGAGACTCGTCGGGCTCGGGGACCGTCAGGCCGCACTCCACCAGCGCCCCGACAATGTCATCCTCGCGCTGATCCCAACGCTTGGAGAGATAATCGATCGCCACCGCCTGGCCTGGCCCGCGCTGGTTGCGACGCATGTGCGGCTTCACCGCCTCGAAGAACGTCGGGAGATCCTCCTCCTCGGGCCACTCGTCCCAATCGCCCGGCTTCTTGTCCGGCTCGGCCGCCTCTTCGGCGAGCGCCTCGGGGTCATTGTCATTCTCCGTGTCACGCAGGCGGCGCAGGCCATCGGGTGAAGCGGGATCGGCGGCGATCACGCCAGGCTCGTCCACCTCACTCTTGGCAAAGGTCGCGCCGGCAAACTTTGCGGCAAACTCGGCCCGGACCTTGTCGGCCTCGGCCTTGGCCGCCGCGGTCGCGTCGTCGAGCGTCCACTCGCGCTGGGTCCCGCGCCGGGCGAGGCCGTGAAAAGCGAGCGGATTATCGGGCGGGGTGTGGAAGGAGATGATCTCCCACTCTTCCTTACCGAGATCGTTGAGAAACTTTTCCATCAGCGCCGGCGTGGCGAATCCGCCCTTGCCGCTCGTGACTACCTTGTACTCCCAATGGGACATAAATTCGTGGGTTCGGGCTAAAGCCTAACGCATCCCAAAACCGGCCTCCCATGCCGAGACAATTCGCCGGGCCGAAGGGGGTATTCCCCCAATCCCACTTGTTCCCTGCCGGATCAGCGACGACAGAGCCAATTCCCGCGCGGAATCGGGAACGGGGATGAGAGTGAAGAACGGGAACAACTAAGGCGCGGTCACGCGGGCCAGAAATCCCTTCAACGCGTAGGCCGTGAGCTGACCCGAAGGTCCCGCCAGATTGAATTCCACTGCATGAACCGCCCAAGGCAGGCTGAGGTGAAGGTGCGGAACCCCCTCCTCCACCAGCCGCGCGGATAAGCGCTCGCTGTGCCGGTGCCAGACCAGGGTGTCGATCACCCCATGCACCATCAGGGTTGGCGGTGTCCGGCCGCGGCGCACGTGCTGCTGGGCGCTCGCCGAATCATACAAGTCCTCGCGGCCCTCGGGCGGGCCACCGAGGTACTGCCGCATCAGCTTGAGCGAATTGAGCGCGTCGTCGTCCCGCGAAATTGACCAGACAAAGCGCATGTCAAAGGGAGCGTAGAACGCGACGACTCCCCGGATACCGGGATCATCCGCGGTGTAGCCCACGGCCGCGGCAATCTGCCCGCCCGCGGAACGTCCCGCGAGCACGATCCGCGCGGGGTCGAGGCCAAGGGCCGCCGCGTTGGTCCGGAGATAGGTGATGGCCGCCAGGGTGTCGTCCCGCTGCGCCGGCCACGGGTGGGCCGGCGCGAGCCGGTACGAGATCGCCGCCACCGCATAGCCCTGCGCCACCAGCCAGTGGTTGAAACCCGGTAATTGCGAACGGTCGCCACTGTCCCAGCCTCCGCCGTGGACCACCACGATGCAGGGAACCCCGCCGGCGGGCACGGTCGCCGGGCGATAAAAGTCCATGGGCAGGTCGGGACCGATCCGGTGCGCCTGCGGTTGAATGGCGGCCGGTGCGCCGCGAAACAGACCGGCCACCGAAAACGCCGGCGAGGCCGGCAGGTCGCCACCGAACTGGGCACGCATCCGCGCCGGCAGGTCCCGCGCTAGGGCGGCTGCCTGCATGGATGGTTTGAGAAAGAACGCGATCGCCGCGAGGCCCACGGTCCCGGTCGCGACCGACCAACCGAAGTGCGCGTGGCGCATAAACCACGCCGCGAGCGCGATCCCCGCGGGCAGCAGCCACAGCACGTGGCCATACTCCCCGGCGAGCAGGGCCAAGCGCCAGTTCACCGCCACGGGCACACGCACCGCCGTGAGCGAAGCCATGCCCAGCAGCAGCAGGGCAAGGAGAAAAAGGGATCCGCGGAGCATGCAGCTGCTACGTGTGACGGCTGTCCCCGGCTACGCCAAGTGAACAAAGATTTTGCCTTCCGCCCGTTCTTCCATGGCGATCAGCGGGTGCGAAGAATCGACCAGATCCTGGCCAATCTCGGTTACTGCTCCCGCCGCGAGGCGCGCGGGTGGGTGGAGAAGGGCCATGTCACGGTGCGCGGCGCGCTCGCAGACGATCCCGGCCAGAAGGCCCATCCGTCCGACGTGCTCGTCGACGGCGAGCCGCTCGATCACCCCGAGGGTCTGCTGCTGCTGCTGCACAAGCCGCTCGGTCTCGTCTGCTCACACGATATCCGCGAGGGTCCCACGGTCTACGATCTCCTCCCTGTCCGGTGGCGACAGCGCAATCCAGTGGTCACCAGCATCGGACGCCTCGACAAGGAGACCAGCGGACTGCTGCTGCTCACGGATCAAACGCCCCTCGTCCATCGTCTCACCTCACCCAAACACAAGGTTCCCAAAATCTATGTTGCCACCGTCGACCGCGACTTGGCGCCGGATCTCGCCGGGGTCTTTGCCGCCGGCAACCTGCTCCTCGAGGGGGAAAAGGAGCCCTGCGCCCCCGCCGAGCTGCGGCTGCGCGGGCCGCGGGTGGCGGAAGTCACGCTGACCGAGGGCCGCTACCATCAGGTGCGCCGGATGTTTGCCGCCACCGGCTCGACCGTGCTCACCCTTCACCGCGAACGGTTTGGCGGGCTTGATCTGGGCGGGCTGAACCCCGGTCAGTGGCGCGAACTGCCGCTCGACGCGTTTTCCGCCTGACGCGCGCGGCCCGCGCTGATTGTCTCTTCCCTTCAATGTACGAATTCCCGCTTACCGGCGCTCAAAAGACTTTCCTCCGCGGCCTCGGCCAGACCATGGAACCCTCCCTCAAGGTGGGCAAAGCCGGGCTCACGCCCGAGTTCTTTCGCGAGCTGCAGCGTCACTTGAACGCTTCCGAGCTGGTCAAGCTGCGCTTCCTCGGGGCAGACCGCGACGAACGGGCCGAGATGATCGCCCGCATCACCGACGAGGGCCGCTGCGTCTGCCCGGGATCGGTGGGCGCGACGGCGCTCGTCTTCCGTCAACAGGCCGATCCCGAGAAGCGGAGCATCGAACTCTAAGGGGGCAGTCGGAGAGGGGACGGATAGGACGGATAAGACCGATAGGACCTATCAGTCCCATCCGTCCCCTCGGTCCCATTCTCCGACCACCCCCGATCACCGCTCCTTGGCGGAAGTTGGCAGTTGGAAGTTAGAGGTTGGAGGTCTAGGGAATATGCGCCGTTGGCAATCGGGTCATCGCTGCGGATGACCGGCCTCGCGCGGTCGCCGTCCCTGCAACACCCCACTGCCAACACCCAACCCTCTCCCCTTGTCCCTCGACGCCCTCGGCTGGAATGAGCACTGGCAGTCGGCCTTCGCGCCCCACGCGGAGGCCGGGCTGGAGCCTGCCCGCGTGGTGTGCGAGCTTCGACGGAAATTCTATGCAGTGCAGACGGCGTCCGGGGAGGTTCTCGGCGAGTGCGTGGGCCGCTTCTTTCATCGCACGGCAACGACAGCCCTGTTCCCGGCCGTGGGCGACTGGGTGGCCGTGAAGCTGCGCTCCGATCAGACGCGCGCCGATATCCATGCCGTGCTCCCCCGCCGGACCCAGTTCTCGCGGCGCGCCGCAGGCGAACAGGACATCGAGCAGATCGTGGCGGCCAACATCGACACGGTGTTCCTGGTCAGCGGCCGTGATCTCAATCACAACCCGGCACGCATCCAGCGCTGCCTCGTGGCCGCCCGCGAGAGCGGGGCCGCACCCGTGATCGTGCTCAACAAGGCCGATCTCCACCCTGACCCAGCCGCGGTGCAGGCGGAGATCGAGAAACTCGTCCCCGGTGTGCCGGTGATCGTGACCAGCATGGAGACCCGCCGCGGACTCAAGGCCCTCACGGCCTACGCGCGAAAAGGACAGACGCTTGCCCTCATCGGGTCCTCCGGCGTGGGCAAGTCGACCCTCATCAATGCCCTCGCGCGCGACGAGGCCCTTCCGACCGGCGAGGTTCGCGAGAAGGACAGCAAGGGACGCCACACGACCACGCGCCGTGAACTCGTTTCCACCCCCGCCGGGGCCATGGTCATCGACACACCCGGCATGCGCGAGCTGCAGCTCTGGGATGCGGAGATGGGCGTGGACGAAGCCTTTCCCGACATCACTGCCCTCGCGCTGCGCTGCCGCTTCGGCAATTGCGGGCACAGCAACGAGCCGGGCTGCGCGGTGCGCGCGGCGCGCGAAGGCGGGGAACTCGCGGGCGACCGCTGGGCCAGCTACCACAAGCTCAAGGCCGAGCAGGCGGCGGAAACCCGCAAGCACGACAAGACCGCCGCCGCCTCCACCCAGGCGCATTGGAAAAAAGTGAATACCGGCACGCGCACGCGCCGGAAATTCGAGCAGGAACCGTAGCCGGCCCGGGGGCCGGAAATCCGAATGACGAAATCCGAATGACGAATCGCCGAAACCGGGCCAGCCGGATCGGGATTTCATTCGTCATTCGGGCTTCGTCATTCGGATTTTCTCCTCACACCACCCGATCTTCCATCCCCTCGCCCCCGGCCTCGAACGCGGCGAGATTGGCGAGGAAGTGCCGCACGATCGCCTCGTCCTGGTCCGCGCGCCCGCCGGCCGTGTGCGGGGTGATGAAGCAATTGGGCAGCGTCCACAACGGATTGTCCGCAGGCAGCGGCTCGGTCTCGAAGACGTCGAGGTAGGCGGCGTTCAGCCGACCCGCCGTCAGCGACTCCTGCAGCGCCCGCGTATCCACGGTCGTACCACGGCCCACATTGTAGAAACGGGCACCGGGCTTGAACAGCGCGAGGCGGCGCGCGTTCACGTAGTTCCGGGTCGCCGCATTGTCCGGCAGGATGTTCACCACATGATCGGCCGTCGGCAGCACGGCGGAAAGTTTTTCCTCGGGGATGATGTGAACTCCCGGCTCGCTCCGCGTCTGGCGACGGACGGCGTAGAGTTTCATGCCAAACGGCGCGAGCAGCTGCGCGAGGCGGCGGCCAATCGCCCCGAAACCCAGCAGTAGCACCGTCTCGCCGGTCAGGAGGCGGGAATCGTAGCGCCGCTGCATGTATTCCCAGCGGTGATCCGTCAGCTGGTCGCGGAACGACGGCAGCAGCTGGCGGCCGAGGGCGAGCATCATCGCGAGCACATGCTGCGCGCAGGGATCGGCGAAGACTCCCGACATGTTGCTGAAGATCGAGCCACGCGCGCGAAAGGCCTCCTTGAACTCCGGCGTGTCGTAACGGGTGTAGCCCGCGGTGACGACCTCGACCCAGCGCAGACGCGTGAGCTTCAGGCACTCAGCCGCATCGGGCTGGCCGAGCGCAAGGTCGGCCTCGGCGAGCGAAGGGTCCGGCTTGCCGGCGACGAGCACGGAAGCCGAGGTGTGCGGCGAGACCACCAGCCGGTGGCCCCGGTCCTTGATGCCGGCCGTGAGCAGGCGCATCGCCTCGTCATTGAAAAGCGTATTGGTCCAGATGGTGAGGGGCATGGAAGGGAAATCCGAATGACGAAGCTCGAATGACGAATGAAATCCCGATCCGGCTGGCCCGGTTTCGGCGATTCGTCATTCGGATTTCGTCATTCTGGTTTATCAACCGGGGTTTATTCGTTTTCGGAAAACTCGCAGAGGGAGTGCACGGTCAGGCCCGAGGCGCGAAGCTTCTGGGACCCGCCGAGCTCCGGCAAATCAATGATCGCGGCGACCGCCGCGACCTCGGCGTGCAGGGCCTGGAAGAGGCGGATTGCCGCAAACAGCGTCCCGCCCGTGGCGATCAGGTCATCGACCAGCAGCACCCGGGCACCCGAGTGGCAGGCATCGGCGTGGATCTCGATCGAGGCCGACCCGTACTCCAGCGCATAGTCCTCGGAGATCGTCTGGTACGGCAGTTTGCCTTTCTTGCGCACCAAGACGAAGGGCTTGTGCATCTGGTAGGCGAGCGCACCGCCGATGATGAAGCCGCGGGCGTCGATCGCCGCCACGACGTCGATCTTGTGGCGCGTGCAGTCGAGCGAGAACGACTCCACCATCACGCGGAAGGCCTCGGGGTCGTGGAAAAGCGTGGTGACGTCGCGAAAATTCACGCCGACTTTCGGCCAGTCGCGCACGGTGCGGATGCGCGCCTTGAGGTAGGAGGAGAGATCGGCGGGATTCATGGGCGCAGTGCCCCCATGACGCCGCGGACCCCGGAGGCGCGCAAGTCCCGATTAAGCCCTGCCATGCAGGGAGCGGGCCGCCCGGTTGATGGCCGCCAGGGGCTGCACATGCTCCATTGCCGGCAGGCCATCCTCGTAGAGCAGTCCCCGCCCGAATGGGGCTTCCGTAGCGCGCTCGCCGGCCCTGTACTCGGACCAGAAATAACCGACGGTGGTCGGTTGCCGCAGCAGGGCCTCAAGCGCCGCGCGTCCCTCGCGGTGCATGCGCTCCAGGGCGCTCAAGCGGCCGCCCGCCTCTACCTGCTGCGCGCGGGGCACCCAGGAGAAATGAGCCCGCCAGACGGGGCCGCTCCCCGCCGGCGCGGCCTCCGTCACCACGCGCACATCGACCCAGGCCTCCGACCCGGCAGCCAGGCCCGCCGGAAGCGGCGGACCGAACAGCAGC